>CAJMNK010000021.1 GCA_905214905.1 uncultured bacterium
TCTCAACATTAAACGCACGCATCGCTAGCACTTCCCTTCGTTGGGCATCGACCAGGCGTGATGGTCGGTATGCAGCAACTCCTCGGCCAGCGGCGAGAGCGGCGCGCCCAAAAACTCGCGGTAGCACGCCTGAACATCGGGGTTCTCGTGCGAGAAGCGAATGTCCGCAGCGGCATCCAGGCCCCACAGCACCTGGCCGCGCTCGGCCGCCAGCTCGCAGCCGTCGTGGATGGGCTGACCGCCGCCACCGACGCAGCCGCCCGGGCACGCCATGACCTCGACGAAGTCATAGCTCGCACGGCCGTCGCGAATCGCGTCGAGCAGGCGGGCGGCGTTACCCAGCCCGTGCGCCACGGCGACGCGCACCTTGGTGCCATCGATATCGGCGACGGCTTCTTTCCAGCCGTCCAGGCCGCGCACATCGGTAAAGAAGTCCGCATCGGGGTTCTTGCCCGTCACCAGGTAATATGCCGAGCGCACGGCTGCCTCCATCACGCCGCCCGTGGCGCCAAAGATCACGCCCGCGCCCGTGCCAAAGCCCAGCGGCGTATCGAGCGGCTCCTCGACCAGCGTGTCAACGCTCACGTGGCTCGCACGGATCATGCGCACCATCTCGCGCACCGTCAGCGCAACGTCCACATCGGGCGTGCCGTCCTCGCCCACCATGCTCGGCAGCGCGCACTCGGCCTTCTTGGCCGTGCACGGCATAACGGACACCACGAACAGGCGCTCGGACTCCACGCCCAGCACCTTGGCGTAGTAGGTCTTGGCAATAGCGCCGAACATCTGCTGCGGCGACTTGGACGTGGACAGGCTGTCGACAAACTCCGGATAGCGCGCCTTCACAAAGCGCACCCAGCCCGGGCAGCAGCTCGTAAACATGGGCCAGCCGCGGCTGTCGCCCTCGCCCTTGGCGGCGGCGCCCAGGCGCTCGATCAGTTCGGATCCCTCCTCCATAATGGTGAGGTCGGCCGAGAAATCGGTGTCGAACACGTACTCAAAGCCCACGCGGCGCAGCGCGCAGGCCAGGCGCTCAACGGTGGCCTCCTCGCGAGATATGCCGAGTTCCTCGCCCCAGGCGCTGCGCACGGCCGGCGCGATCTGCACCAGCACGATCTTGTCGGGATTAGCGAGCGCGTCAAACACGGTCTCGGTATCGTCGCGCTCGCGCAGGGCGCCCGTCGGACAATGTGTAATGCACTGGCCGCACGCGACGCAATCGGTCTTGCCGATCGGTGCGCGCCCGCGGGTACCCACGGCGGTATGCGTGGCGCGGTTGGTCAGGTCCCAAATCCCTAGGCCCTGCACGCTCTCGCACACCTTGATGCAGCGCATGCATTTAATGCACTTGTCGTTTTCGCGGATGATGGGAAAATCGAAATCCCAGCCCTCGCCCGCCAAATGCCTTTGATACGGCAGATAGAAAATGCCCAGATCGTTGGCGATGGTCTGCAGGTTGCAGTTACCACTGCGCACGCAGCTCGTACAGCGCGAGTCGTGCTGGGACAGCAGCAGCTGCACGTTGGTGCGACGCGCCTCGCGGGCCTTGGGGCTGTTGGTGTGGACCACCATGCCGTCGAGCACGTAGTTGTTGCAGGCGGCAACCAGCTGGTCGCAGCCCTCAACCTCGACCACGCATACGCGGCAGCCGCCGATCTCGTTTAGATCGCGCAGGTAGCACAGGGTGGGAATCTGGATGCTGACGGACTTGGCCGCATCCAGGATCGTGGTGTGCTCGGGAACCACGACCTCGCAATTATCGATAGTGAGCTTGACCATGTTATGCGCTCCGTTTTCGGTGTTGTCGCTGACGGTGGTGTTGTTGGGCTCTACCATTCCAGGTTCCTCCCTCCGCGGAACGCGCCAAAGCCAAAGTGATCGCAACGCAGGCAGCGGCTCGCCTCCTGGCGCGCCTCCTGCTCGGTGAGACCCTGCTCGACCAGATCCCAATCGTGAATACGCTCGCCGGCCTCGCGCTCGCCCAGCTCGCAGCGGCCGCACTCATGCTTGCCCTTAAACTGGACGGTCGGCAGCTCGACCTCGAGCTTGATCTTGTGGTCAAAGCCCAGGTAGCGGTCGATATTTGCCGAAGCCACGCGGCCGGCGTTGATGGCACGGATGACGGTGGCGGGACCGGTCTGGCAGTCACCGCCGCTAAAGAGGCCATCGAAGTTGGGCACGGCGCCATCCGAATCGGTGACCACGCAGCCCCACTTACAAGCGATGCCCATGTCCTCAAACGGCTTGGAATCGATGTCCTGGCCAATGGCCACAAACACGCGCTCGCAGGGAATGACGCGCTCGGGCGTGGCGGCGGCACGCGGGGCCGGACGCCCACGACGGGGCTCGCCGATAATCTGCGGCTGCACGCGCAGGCCGCTCACGCGACCGTCCTCGCCCGTCTCGATGGCGAGCGGCGCCGTCAGCTCCAGAACCTCGCAGCCCTCGGCCTGGGCACCGGCGATCTCGGCGTCCTGAGCCGTCATATCGCAGATGCGGCGGCGGTAGACAATGCTCACCTTTTCGGCACCGCAGCGCACGGCAGAGCGAGCCACGTCCATGGCAACGTTGCCGCCGCCGATGACGCACACGCGCTGGCCGCTCAGGTCGGGCAGCTCGTCGTCACCGATGGCGCGCAGCATCTTGACGGCCGACTCCACGCCGGGCGCCTCTTCGCCCGGAAGGCCGAGCTTCTTGTCGCTATGGGCACCGATGGCCAGGTAGACGGCATCAAACTCGTCGCGCAGACGGGCGAGCTCCTCGCCGTTGACGGAGTGATCGAGCTCAACGTCGATGCCGGCGCTCAAGATCCAGTCGATCTCGGCCTGCAGGCGCTCGCGCGGCAGACGGTAGCTGGGAATGCCATAGCGCAGCATGCCGCCCAGGTGGTGGCGCTGCTCAAAGATGGTCACCTTGTGGCCCATCACGGCCAGGTAGTAGGCGCAGGAAAGGCCGGCCGGGCCGCCGCCGATCACGGCGACGCGCTTGCCGGTGTTGTCCACCACATGCGGCTTGTGGTCGTTGAGGTCACTGTGCTCAACGGCAAAACGCTTGAGGGCGAGGATGTTCATGGGGTCGTCGACCATGCCACGGCGACAGTGCATCTCGCAGGGATGCTCGCACACCAGGCCGCAGACGAGCGGCAGCGGGTTGTTCTTGCGGATGACCTTGACGGCATCGGCATAGCGGCCGGCCTCGACCAGCGAAATGTAGCCGGGAATGTCGACGTGCGCCGGGCAGCCCGAGACGCACGGGACGCGGGCCTCGCGGTCAAAGCCACAGGAGTGCTCGCGGATGTGGTGCTCAAAATCGTCGCGGAAGCCGTGAATGGCCGTGAGTGCCATGGCGCCAGCTTCGTAGCCGATGGCGCAGTCGCTCGAAAGGTAGATGGTGCGGGCGGTGCGCTCAATCAAGTTGAGCGTGGACTCGTCGGCGCGGCCCTCGAGCACATCGGCGAGCAGGTCGCTCAGCGCGCTCAGGCCCACGCGGCAGGGCGTGCACTTGCCGCAGCTCTGGGTGGAGCACAGATTGACGAGCGCTGCCGTAAACTCAACGGGGCACGGGGCGAGCGAACTCACCGCCAGACGACGTCCGAGCGCATCGTGCAGGTCGTCCATGACGGCCTGAGCGTTGCTGCGTTCCATTACGTGCAGTCGAGCCATAAGATCCCCTCTCACATGGCAGCCCGGAGGCGAGGCCGGGCGAAGTTGCTACACGCACAACACTGACCTAAAAAGTTGTTAGGTCTCCACGCAGTTCGGCAGGCGGTATGAAATGTCACCCTCGGCGGTGAAATAGAACATTACCGCAGATAAATGCCATATTTGGTAAAACGCGTTACCAAATGACAATGCCCCGCCCACGCAATCACGTGGACGGGGCATTGCTCCAGGTATGCGGCCAGCGACCCTGTTGCTTTTACTTAAGCTCGGGCCAGTAACCCTTGTTGGCCTCGATCATGTCGTCGAGAACTTCCTTGGCGACCTTCATCGACGGCACGGTCTTGTTGAGCGTAAAGGCCTTGAGCGCCTTCTCGTACGAACCCTCGATCGTGGCCTCGACCACGAGCTTCTCGGAGTTCAGCTGCTGCATCATGAGGCCCTGCTGGAACAGAGGAATGTTGTCGCGGCTGATGACCTCGGGGCCATTCTTGCCAATGTAGGCAGGCAGCTCGACCATAGCGTCGTAGGGCATGTTGGGGATAGCGCCCTTGTTCTCGCAAATGACCAGGAAGCGCTGCTTGGTGTCGTTCTTCAGAGCGATAGCCAGATCGGCAATCCAGTCGCCGTGGCTGCCCGCATAGAACGTGCTCTCGTCGATCTCGCCCGTCTTCTCGTAGTGGTCGATGCCGTCGAAGAGGTTCTTCTCACGCGTCTCCTCAACCTCGTTAGCACGGGTGCGCTCGGGGTTGGAATGCTCGACGAACTCCTTCTGCTGCAGGTAGTAGTTCAGGTACGTGTTGGGCAGGTACTCCGGGAAGCACTCCATGATCTCGTACTCGCCCTTCCAGACGTAGTACCAGCTGCCCTTGGTGTGGCGGTTCTGCTCGGGGTGCTCGTCGGTGGCCTCCTCGGGCTTCTTGGACATCAGCGAGCTCATGCCCTTGAGGTACGAATCGGGCAGCAGAATCTCGTGCTCCTTGATGTACTCGCGCAGCTGCGGGAGCACCTCCTCGCCCTTGTGGCGGATCGAGGTGAACCAACCAAAGTGGTTGAGACCAAAGTAATCGTACTCGACATCCTTCTTGTCGATATCGAGCGCGGCGCAAACCACGTCGATGATCGCGATCGGCATGTCGCAGATGTTGATGATACGAGCGTTGGGGCGCAGGACGCGGCAGCCCTCGGACACGATGGCGGCAGGGTTGGAGTAGTTGAGAATCCAGTAGTCCTTTTTGGCGTACTTCTCAACGTCATCGATCAGCTCGACCATGGGGAAGATGGTGCGCATGCCATAGGCAAGGCCGCCGCAACCGCAGGTCTCCTGACCCACGCAGCCGTGACGCAGCGGAATCTTCTCGTCCTGCTCGCGCATGGCGTAGCCGCCCACGCGCATCTGGGCAAACACGAAGCTCGCATCGGTAAAAGCCGTCTTTTTGTCGGTAGTCACCGTGAGCTTGATGTCCAGGCCGAGGTCCTCGTGCAAAATCCAGTCCACGAGCACGCCAATCTTGCGCTGGCGCTCCTCGTTGATGTCGTACAGACGAATCTCGTCAACGTCGAGCTCGTCCTTGCGCAGGGCGATGGACTTGACGATGCCAGGGGTAAAGGTGGATCCGCCACCACACAGAGTAATGATCATTGTTTACTGCTCCTTCTCAATTGCGTTCTCGACCTTGTCGCGCATCTCGGCGACCTTCATGCCAAAGATGATCTGGATATTATTGCCGTTGCGGTTGATGCCGCTGTTGGGCACGTGGTTGATGAGGTCCTCATCGATGAGGTCCGGGTTCTTAACGTTCACGCGGAGACGCGTAAAGCAGTTCTCGAGCTCCTCGATGTTGTCCTTGCCGCCAAGACCTGCGACCAGGTCGGCAATGCCTGCATCGACGCCCTCTGCGGGAGCTGCGGCAACAGCGCCCTGCTTCACCGCGACAGACGCGGCGGCCTCGCCCTCGGCAACGGACTCGGCGAGCTCGGACTCCTCCTCGCGACCAGGCGTGTGGAGGTTGAGCTTCTTAATAAGGAAGGTGAAGAGGAAGAAGTACAGCGCGGCGTTGACGACTCCGAGCACGAGCATCATCGGCCAGTTGGTCTTATCGACACCAAGAACCAGGTTGGAAACCACGATGTTGATGATGCCGCCTGCAGTCGAAGCGGGCACGGAGAGGACCTTGAGCAGGACCAGGAAGATACCGGAAAGAACCGAGTGAACGACAAAGAGCACGGGAGCGGCAAAGACAAAGAGGAAGTCCATGGGCTCGGTCACGCAGGAGAGCACGGCGGTGATGATCAGCGGGATGATAACGGCCTTGGTCTTATCCTTGTTCCCCTTGTAAGCAGTGAAGATAAAGGCGAGACCGATGCCGATGTAGGGCCACAGGTTGTTGAAGGTGTAGCTGTTGAAGTAGGTGCTATCGGAGAAGGGCTGGCCCGTCATTGCCATCTCGGCGACACGGATGGGATAGGCGCCGGCGATAACCTGATCGCCCAGCGTCAGGGTGCCGCCCACATCGGAGAACTGGAACGGGGTGTAGATGAGGTGGTGCAGACCGGTGGGAACGAGCAGCTTGTTGAGCATGCCGTAGATAAACAGACCGATGTTGCCCGACTCCTTAATGATGCCGGCAACGGAGGAGATGGCACCCTGAACCGGAGGCCAAACGATGCAGAAGCCAGCGCCCATGATCCAGGAGATGATGATCATGATCAGGAACGGAAAACGAACGCCCGAGAACATCGAAAGGGCAATGGGGAACTGCTTGTTCGAGTACTTGTTGAACACAGCACCGGTGATGCAACCAAGAATGATGCCGCCAAACACGCCGGTATCGAGCACCTGAATGCCCATAACGGTGCTCTGGCCGGTTCCGGTAAGGCCGAGCATGCCGCTCGCTTCGGCAAGAGAGCCGGTAGCGTTGAGCACGATGTTGTTAGCCTGCAGGAACAGGAAGAACGACATCAGGGCGATAAGCGAAGCATGGCCCTTGTTCTTCTTTGCCATGGCGCCGGCGATGCCCACGCAGAACAGAATCGAGAGGTTGTTGATGATAAACATCAGCGACTGATAGACAACGGCGCCCACAAGCTGGAACGGACCGGAGCCCAGCACAGGGATCACGGCGCAGATGGTCTTGTTGGTCAGAATGATGCCCACGATGAGCAGGATGCCGGCAACCGAGAGATACATCATCGGCTGAACGATCGACTTCGCGAACACCTCCAACGGCGCTTTGAAATTGAACTTCTTTTTTGCGGTCATAGCGGTACTCCCCTTCCTTTTCCGCAAATTGAGATAGGTGTGCCCTGGACAAGACCGTGAGCCTTGCCTTATATCAATCGATGTGTGGGCACGTTATGCCTAGAGACCAGGTTCTCCAAGCAGGTTAACAATGTGATATGCGAGATAACTCTTCTCGGCATCGGTAACGACAACGTTATAGGTAGACGCTAAGTGGTCGGCAATTGACTCCGCACACGAGAACGCCCTCGGATACGCCGTTTCATCGATACGGAACAGCGCGTCGCCATTGACCTGCCCCGCCGCGGGATCGAGCGCTCGCTGCGCAAAAAACTGCAGATGGCGAACGAAACGCTCGTACGGCAACGAGGTGACGTCAAGGGTCGTGGCATAGTGCTCGGAAACAATCGCGAGCACGTCGCGAACAAGCTGGACCGAGACGATTAGACGGTCGGAGCGTTGCGGCATGGTGGCGTTGACGATATGCAGCGTAATAAAACCCTGCTCCTCCTCGCTCATCTCGATACCCAGGTAGTCCTTGATAATCTGAAGGGCACGGCCCGCAAGCGCGTACTCCTTGCGATAGAACTGCTGGATCTCGAGCAGCAACGGATTCTCACAGGGAACGCCCTTGCGCTCGCGCTCGAGGGCGAGGCTGATATGGTCTGCGAGAGCAATGAGAATCTTGTCGTTGATATCAACATTGAGCTCTCGACGGAGCATCTGAACAATGTCCTCGGAAATCACGAGGTTGACGGTGGGAATGGACTCCAAAAGATGTGCCAAGCGGTCAATCGTACGCGAATCCTGAGAAGTGCCCTCCTGCAGCGCATAGGTCTTTTCGACCGATGCTTCATCGATAGCGTCGCCGGCATGACGGCCAAAGCAGAGGCCTCGACCGATGACAATGAGCTCGGAGCCATCGTCCGAAGTGACCATTGCGACGTTATTGTTGAAAACTCGCTTGATAACCACGGTACCCACCACAAGAATTTACTCGGAAAGCCAGACGACAGGCTCTTTAACAGTAACAGGGCCGGAAGCGTGCTCACGAAGAGTCGAGTTCTCCGAACGCTCGCACACGATAACGAAGACCGTGGGATCGAAGCCGGCGGCGCGGACCGCGTCGAAATCGACCTCGACGAGGGGCTGGCCCGCGTCGACATGGTCACCCTGGGCAACAAGCGCATGGAAGCCCTTGCCCTCAAGTTTAACAGTGTCGATTCCGATATGCAGCATCACCTGAGCAGAGCTGTCGTCGGACATGATGCCCAGCGCGTGCTCAGTCGGAAACAGCGCCGCGACGGTGCCGGAAACAGGAGCGCATACCGTTCCCTCTTGGGGAACCACGGCAACGCCATCGCCCACGGCACGGCTGCTAAAAGCGGGATCGTTGGTTTTTTCCAGGTGAACAAGCTCGCCGGAAACGGGAGCGAGGATTTCGAACTCGGAAGCTGCAGTCTTCTGCTCATCCGAACCGCCCATCAGGCGAGAAAAGAAACCCATGGTGGCATGTCCCTTCATAAATATAGCCCAACCAAAATCAAGCGAATGCGTCCATAGAGACACACCCGTTCAAAGACTTTGGTTAGGCCCACGTCCGAGGGACTCGGTAACCTTCCGCATTTCTTTTTACGCGAGCTATTGTAGACAAGCCCAAAGCCAGAACAATCATTATGACCGGTGAGCGGTATTTTTTCTTCGATAAACGGTATTTAGGCGGCACTTAGGGACGTTCCTTTCCCGCCGGCACCCAGGGGCACTCCTCACTCTGGTGCGTTGGGAACAGGTTTGTTTGCACCAGGTTGGTGCAGATTAACCTGTCCCCAATGCACCAATTTCGTATGCACTAGATGAAGGGCTCGCATTCCTTCCGCACGACGCAAGCCTTGCTCAGCATCTGGGAAACAGCGGATAGCTTGTTGGGATCAAGCTTGCGAGCGCCTCGCGGACATACGGCAATGCAGCGCATGCAGGAGATGCACGCCTCGCCAGCTGCTCGCTTGGGGTCGCCCTTGTCGATAGCACAAACGGGGCACGCCGCGGCGCATGCACCGCAGGAGACGCAATCCTCTGTTGCCTCGGGTGCCATGCGGTGACCTCCGGCTTGTTTATAAGGACGATTGCCGGGAATAGAGGGCTCGGATGCATCCTCAGTCAACAGCTTTTGCTGAATTTGCTGCGCAAACTCTGCGAGCTGCGCCGCATCCTGCGCATCCGGTCGCCCAGCAGCAAACTGACGAGCAACGGAATGCTCAGCAATAGCAGAAACCGCTGCAACCACCCTAAATCCGGCGCGCTTCGCAACGTCCTCCAGCTCTACGAGCGTGTCCTCAAACGCGCGGTTTCCGTATACACAAACCAAAACAGCCCGAGCCCCGTTGCCGCGCACCATGCCCAACCGGTCAGCCACCACAGCCGGGATTCTACCGGCATACGCCGGCACAGAGATTACGGCCACGTCGTCCTCAGTCATCGAGACAGCGCTGAAATCTAGCCCGCTATCGGTCAGATCGACGGTAACGGTATTTTTGTCCAGCGCCCCGGCCACAAGGCCAGACACCTTCCGCGTTCCACCCGTCGGACTAAACACAATTTCGAATACGTCCATCGAGGCACCCTCCCCCTACGCCTGGCAACGCGTCAAGCCGTTTTCACATCCAGCCAGAGTATACGGTACGTGTGATCCCCGTTTTGGTGCACCAAACACCCCAATGCACCCACCCTACGCTGTCTGCCTCTTCGTTTTGTATTAATTACGGTACAGATTGTATATATTTACGGGATACCGCCGTGTTCTCCTGAGGTACCCCATCCTGGCCCGTGCAAAAAACGGAGTATTCTGCAACGTGACCGCGCCAGCACCGCCGCGGGTGGGCAAAACTGTAGGGCGCCGTATCATTTTAAGTCCCGACATGGCGAGAATAACGCGTCCCTGCTCCGGAAAACGGCGAAATCTGGCTCAAAACGCTCGCTAGGGATATCCGAAGACCACCGTCGGCGACGTCGAATCATATGCAGACAACTCGAACTACAGAATACTCCAAAAAATGCACGGCGCACCCCATGGGACCCATTGCCGCATGGCAGGAAACAGGCCCACGGCATCCTCTAGATGCATTCCCGAGGAAATCACATTTGAACTAGCGATCGGATACGGCAAACAAAAAGGGCCCCGAGCGTAGTTGCTCGGGGCCCTTAGTTCGCCTCGCTCTAGCGCGCGACGCGTATGTTACTTGCGCTTGCCGCCGCCGTCACCGGGACGGCGGGAGCTGCTGCCGCGCTTGCCACCACGGCTGTTGCCGTAGCTGCCACGGTTATCGCGACCGCCGGCACGGCCGCCACGGGAGCCGGCCTGGTTGCCGCCACGACCACCACGATAGCCGCCGCGACGCTCTTCGCGGGTGTCGTCGTAGTTGCGCCAGTCATCGCGACGATCGCGGCTGGCACGCGGGTCGCGACGATCGCGCGACTCATTCGAACGACCGGCGCCGCTGCGGCCACCGTTGCCACGAGCGCCCTCGCGACGCTCACCACCGCGGCCGCCCTCGCGGCCTCCGCGCTCGTCAAAGCGCTTGCCGCCGCGGGACTCGCCGCCGCGGGTACCACGCTCGTCACGCGAACCACGGCCTTCGCCGCCGCGACGCCCATCACGGCCACCGCGCTCGTCATCACGACCGGAACGACGGCGGTCGCCCGCACCGCGCTTGCCACCGCGCGAACCGCGGCCCTCGTCCTCGCGCTCGACACGACGACGGCCACCGCGATCCTCATCCTCTCGACGGCGGCGATGCGCCTCGCCCTGGAACTGCTTGGCACGACGCTCGGCACGGTTACCGCGCGCAGGCTGCTCAGCGGCACCAGCACCAGCGCGCTCCTCGGCAGCCACCTCGCGGGCCACGCTCTCCACAGCCTCGTCCACGCGAGCCTGAACGCCCTCGCGCACGCGGGTCTTCCCGCCGCGCTTGGGACGGCTCGGACGCTCGCCGTCGCCGCGGCGCTCGTCGCGACCGCGGTTGGAACGACCGGCAACATCGCCGTAATCGTCGCCGTTGCGCTTGCCGTCGCGACGTGCCTGCTCAAGCTTCTTCTTGCTCTTGGACTTGCCGCGCTTGGTCTTCTTCTTCACCTTAAAGGCCGCAGGGTCGCGCTCGGGATCAACCGCGGGCGGATTGGGACCCACGTGCAGGTCGCCGGCCTCGTAGATGTCGGCGGTCTTGTCCATGAGCTTCTCGATCTCGTAGAACTCGTCCACGTCCTGCTCGGTCACAAACGTGATGGCCCAGCCCAGCTCGCCGGCGCGTCCCGTACGACCAATACGGTGGATGTAGTCGGTCGGCTCGGCCGGCACGTCAAAGTTCACGACGTAGCGCACGTCGCTAATGTCGATGCCGCGGGCGAGTACGTCGGTTGCCACCAACACGTCGACGGTACCGTCGCGGAAGGCCGAAAGGGCACGCTCGCGCTGGGCCTGGCTGCGGTTGCCGTGAATCGCGGCGGCCTTGATGCCTTTACGCTCCAGACGACGGCAGCAGCTGTCGGCGCGGTGCTTGGTGCGCATAAAGACGATGGTGCGCTCCGGGCCCTCCTTCTTGAGGAACTCGGGCAGCAGGTTGTTCTTGGCCTCGATGGACACCGGGAACACAAACTGGTCGACGGTGTCGGCGGTCGACGTGGCGGGCGCGATCTCCACGCGGGCCGGATCGCTCACCAGGTCGGTGATCTCGCCCACGGCTTCCTCGTCAAGCGTCGCCGAGAACAGAAGCGTCTGGCGCTCGGACGGCGTCTCGCGCACAATGCGGCGGACGGCGGGCAAAAAGCCCATGTCGAGCATGCGGTCGGCCTCGTCGAGCACCAGCACCTTGACCTCGTCCAGGTGGCAGGCGCCCTGCTCGATCAGATCGACCAGACGGCCCGGCGTGGCGACCAGGATATCGCAGCCGTACTTGAGTGCCGCGGTCTGCGGCTTGTAGCTCACGCCGCCCATGACGGTCACGGCAACGTGGCCCGTGACGTCGGCGATTTTGCTCGCGACCTCGTCGATCTGCTGGGCAAGCTCGCGCGTGGGGGTGATGACGAGCATCACGGGACCGCGACCGTTGCCCTCGGGCTTCTTGGCACCGCGACGGCGGTTGCGGCCGCTGCGCTCGCGCACAGGCTTGGGCGGAGCGATGTGCTCCAGGTTGTTCATGGTCGGCAGCAAAAAGGCAGCCGTCTTGCCGGTGCCGGTCTGAGCGGCGGCAAGCAGGTCGCGGCCTTCGAGCACCACAGGAATCGAACCGGCCTGCACGGGCGTCGGCGCCGTGTAGCCCAGGTTCTCGATAGCACGAAGCATCTCGTCGGAAAGGCCCAGCTCGTCAAAGGCGGGCAGGCTCTCGGTAGCGGACTCGACGGCCTGGGCAGCATTGGCCTCATCGGCGGCATCGAAGGCAGCCTGGGTCATGGCCTCACGGGTCTCGTCCAGAATCTCGGCGTCGGTGACGTCGGATACAGAATTACGCATATGTTGTTGTTCCTTATCTGCACGCGCAATGGGCACGGCATGCGGCCGCGCGGGCGTGCTTGGTAGTGCGCTAATACATACAAAAACGGGTGCGCACAGAGAGGACGTTGCTCAGCACGCTGGCGATCGCTTTGGCAGCCCTATCACGCGCCGTCCAGACGCAGCGGCCCTAAGCGATGGAGCAGATTCGCCGCGGGTTAGTATACCCGTGCTTCGCATGCCCCCACGTAAACCACAGATGACGGAGCGGACGAGGCGGGCCTGGGCCGATTGTCTCAATCTGTAACAGTTACGAGACAAAACCGGGTCTACACGTTACAGATTGAGACGAACTCAAACATCGCAAAACATAATCTCGATCTGTAACAGTTAGAGGTCATTTTCCCCGCTAGATGTTACAGATCGAGATGTTTGACATGAGCTGCCAACGATTGAGCAGCCACCCGCATCTGTAGCGAAATGTCATACATTTTCATCCCCACTGGACACCCCCAGGGGGTATGGGTGTATAGTATCGGCAGGTTAACAATTCCAACACCGAACTGCAGAAAGGAGAAACCATGGCTCAAGATAAGTTCGACGTGGGCGGCATGACATGCGCCGCCTGCCAGGCGCATGTGGATCGCGCCGTGAGCAAACTCGACGGCGTCCAAAGCGTCGCGGTCAACCTGCTCGCCGGTTCCATGATGGTCGACTACGACCCCGCGCAGGTCACCTCCGACGACATCTGCACCGCTGTCGACCGCGCGGGCTACTCGGCCTCGCCCATCAGCACGGGCACCGACGCTGTCCAAAGCGGAAGTGCGCAAGCCAGGTCCGGCGCCGCGCATATGGAGTCGCCGACCAAAAAGTTGGAGGCCGCCGCCTCTGCCATGCGCACCCGCCTCATCGTCTCGATCATCTTCCTCATCCCGCTGTTCTACATAGGCATGGGGCACATGCTCGGTTGGCCACTGCCCGGCGTCTTCACCGACCATGCCCACAGCATGACGCTCGCCCTCACCGAGCTCGTCCTGCTCATCCCCATCGTCTATGTCAGCGACGCGTACTTTATCAATGGGTTTAAATCGCTCGCGCACGGCGCGCCTATCATGGACGCCCTCATCGCCGTGGGCGCCACCGCGTCCATCGCCTGGTCGCTCTACGCCATGTTCATCATGGCCGACCAGCTAGCCGCAGGTCAGGTGCACGAGGCCATGATGACGAGCATGGACAACCTATATTTTGAGAGCGCCGGCACCATCCTGTCGCTCGTCACCGTGGGCAAATACCTCGAGACGCGCAGCAAGTCCAAAACCGGCGGCGCTATCGAGGCGCTCATCGACTTAGCACCCAAGACCGCGACCGTCGTGGCCGAGGACGGTATCGAGGCCACCGTCGACGTCGATGCCATTCTACCCGGCCAGGTGCTGCGTGTGCGCCCCGGCGAGTCCATCCCCGTTGACGGCGTGGTGCTCGATGGCAGCTCGGCCGTGGACGAAAGCGCGCTCACCGGCGAATCCATTCCCGTGGAGAAGACCGCCGGCGACACTGTCAATGCGGCCACGGTCAACCGCACGGGCTCGTTTACCTTCCGCGCCACGCGTGTGGGCGCCGATACGTCGCTCGCCAAGATTATCCAGCTCGTCGAGGACGCCAACGCTACCAAGGCGCCCATCGCCCGCATGGCCGACAAGGTCGCCGGCGTGTTCGTGCCCGTGGTGTTCGTGATTTCGGCCGCAACCTTTGCGGTGTGGATGGCACTGACCGGCAGCATAAACGAGGCGCTCACCTCCGCCGTGGCCGTGCTGGTGATCAGCTGTCCGTGCGCACTGGGTCTGGCCACGCCCGTCGCCATTATGGTGGGCACCGGCAAGGGCGCCGAAATGGGCATTCTGTTTAAGAGCGCCGAGGCGCTAGAGAACCTGCGCAGCGTGGGCGCCGTGGTGCTCGATAAGACGGGCACCGTCACCCGAGGCAAGCCGGCCGTGACCGATATCGTGGTTGCCGCACGTGCCGACGGCTCGCCCACCATGAGCGAAAAGGCGCTGCTCAAGCTGGCCGCCGCGTTGGAGCGCTCGAGCGAGCACCCGCTGGCCGAGGCGATTATGGCCGAGTGCGAGTCGCGCGGAATCGTCGCGCGCATGGTCGAGGACTTTGCTGCCGTGCCCGGTCGTGGCGTTACGGCACGCGAGGGGCAAAACGCCATTGCCGCTGGTAACGTGTGCCTGATGAACGAGTTGGGCGTTACCGTGCCCGCGGGTCTTGCCGAGCAATTTGCTGCCGAAGGCAAGACGCCGCTGTTCTTTGCCAAGAACGGCGAGCTTGCCGGCACCATTGCCGTGGCTGACGAGGTCAAGGAGACGAGCGCCGAGGCCATCGCCGCGCTCCGCAAGCTCGGCGTCGACGTGCGCATGCTCACCGGCGACAACCGCGTCACTGCCGAAGCAATCGCCCACCGTGTGGGACTCGACCGTGCGCAGGTCATCGCCGACGTCCTGCCCGCCGACAAGGAACGCCACGTGCGCGAACTGCAGGATGCGGGCAGCAAGGTCGCCATGGTGGGCGACGGCATCAACGACTCCCCCGCCCTGGCGCGCGCCGACGTGGGCCTTGCCATTGGCACCGGCGCCGACATCGCCAAGGAGGGCGCCGACGTGGTACTCATGCGCAGCGACCTCATGGACGTCGCCCGCGCCATCGAGCTTTCGCGCGCCACGATCCGCAACATCAAGCAGGACCTGTTCTGGGCGCTGTTCTACAACGGCATCGGCATTCCGCTGGCGGCGGGCGTGTTCTTCCCGCTCACCGGATGGCAGCTCTCGCCGATGTTTGGCGCTGCGGCCATGAGCCTGTCGAGCGTGTGCGTCGTAAGCAACGCTCTACGCCTGCGAACCTTTAAGCCGAAAGTGGCAAAATAGGCTCACCATTAAGTCCATTTAGAACGGGTTTTCCAGGTGCCCGAGATTGACCTGAAAGAGGAGCGACGCGTACTTTGGTACGCGAGCGACGGCTTGAAGGTCAAGGTCGGGTGCCTGGGAAAGCCGACATAACAGAGAGGAATACCCATGCGTTACACGATTAAGACTTCCGGCCTCATGTGCGGCCACTGCGACGCTACTGTCGAGACCGCGCTGCTCAACGTAGCCGGCGTGACCGATGCCGACGCCGATCACGAGACCCAGACCGTCCAGGTGGAGTGCGCCGACACCGTGACCGCTGAGCAGCTCGCTGCCGCCGTCGAGGGCGCCGGCGAGAAGTTCCACGCCCTGTCCGTGACCGCCGCGTAACGACCCGCACGTACCCCCCCCGACCAGAAACGAGGACCCGCCATGATGGCAGACCACAAATCGGTGACCCGCATGCTCAAGACGGCACGCGGCCAGATCGACGGCATCTTGCGGATGGTCGAGGAGGACCGTTATTGCGTCGATATCTCCACACAGCTCATGGCCACACAGGCGCTCCTCGCGCGCATTAACGCCGACGTGCTCAAGGCGCATATCGAGGGCTGCGTGACTTCGGCAATCGAATCGGGCGACGAAGACCTCAAAGCCGCCAAGCTCGCCGAGATCGAACGCGTCGTCGACAAGCTCTCCAAGTAATTGGGGACATTGGGGGCAGACTTCTTTTGCACCACCTTGGTGTAGATTAACCTGTCCCCCTTGCTCTAAATCGGGTATAAAGGCGTGCGGTATATCGAACGAAAGGCAATTCGCATGAATGACTTTATGAAGGGCCGCAATGGCGCCGACGAGCTCACCATCGTGATGGGCTTTGCCGGCATCGCCATCGCAATGATTGGATCGCTCGCCCGTGTCCAGTGGCTCAGCTGGATCGCCATCGCCGTGATCGTGCTCGGCGTGCTGCGTGGCCTGTCCAAGAATATCGACGCACGTCGCAAGGAGAACGCGGCCTTTGTCGCCGCGACCGCGAACGTCCCCGGCTTGGGCAAATTCGTCGCCAGTTTGGGCGGCGGCGCTGCGGTGGCCAACGCCTCGCGCGCAGCCGGAACGAGCAAGGAAGACTTTGAGCGTGCCAGGCGCACGGCCAAGAAGATGTGGAAGGGCCGCAAGACCACGGCATACCTCAAGTGCCCTAACTGCGGCCAGATGCTCTCCGTCCCCAAGGGCAAAGGCAAGATCCGCGTCACCTGCCCCAAGTGCCACGCCAAGATGGAAACCCGCTCCTAGCGCCCGCACGCGGGACAAATTAATCAGGTTTGTTTGTCCCAAATCTTAAGTATTTGTTCGATAAAAAAGCCGAGGCCTCGTGTTGAGACCTCGGCTTTTTGTATGCGGCAACGGAGCTGTCCCTTTGACTCGTCTACGCCACACCGTCGCGGGCAAGCTCCTCGGCCAACGCCTCGGCAGGCATGGCCATAATCGCGTCGAGCTCGGCGTCCACCTCGGGAATACGCTTCACCTTGAGTTTGCGCACCAGATCACCACGGCACATCACGTACGTCGGCTCACGCAGTGCGCACAGATCATCGAGCGGGTTCTTGCGCGTTACCAAGATATCGGCAGCCTTGCCGCACTCGATCGTACCGGTCTCGCCGCCCAGCCCCAGCAGCTCGGCATTGATCTGCGTAGCCGTATGCAGCGCAAAGGCGTTGCTCACGCCCACGTACTTGGCAAAAAAGGCAACCTCACGCCACATGTCGTACTGCGTCACAAACGGGCAGCTCGAGTCCGTGCCCAGGCCCACCTTAACGCCAGCTTCCAGTGCGGCACGGGCGCTCTCGATGATGCCCGAACACACAATGTCGCCGTTCTTCTTTTGCGTGTCGGTCGAATGGGTCTTCTCCGGATCGAGCAGCACAAACGGCAGCGCGGGGCTGATAGTGCAGGTAACGCTGGGCGCACGCCCCTCAAGCTGCGTGCCCGCGGCGCCGCGGTACAGTTCCAAGATCTCGGGAGTCATCGGGGCACCGTGCTCGATCGTATCGACGCCGGCCTCAAGCGCGGCCTTCACGCCCTCGGTGCTCTCGACATGAGCCATAACCGGCAGGCCCACCTCGTGCGCAGCCTTGCACGCCGCCGCGGCAACCTCGACCGGCATGCGCAGCACGCCCGGCTCACCTACTTCGGTCGCGTCGAACACGCCGCCCGTCACGAACAGCTTGATGACGTCGGCACCGCGCGCATACAAGTCACGCACTTGTTCGGCCGCCTCATCGGGGGTATCGGCGACCTGCGCGAACAGCCCCGCACCGTGACCGCCCGGCACCGTGACACCCGTTCCCGGCGCCACCAGACGCGGACCCTGATACTTGCCGGCGTCGATAGCGTTGCGCACGGCAATATCGGCAAACAGCGGGTCACCCGCACCGCGCACCGTGGTCACGCCGCTTGCCAACTGCTGCTGGGCGCTGCCTTTGAGGATGTGGCGGACGATGGCGCGGCCCACGGGATTATCGAGCTTCTTCATAAGTGCGCCCGCATCGCCGGCCGAGACAGGCTTGCCCGAGCCGCACAGGTGCACATGCATATTGATGAGGCTGGGCATGAGGTACGCGCCGGCCAGGTCGATGACCTCGGCACCTGCAGGCGCCTGCGCCACAGCACTCGGCCCCACCCACGTGATGACACCGCGCTCAACGGCCACGGCCATATCGGGTTGCGGCTCCATATGCTCCGAGCCATCCAGAATGGTCGCATTGATAAACAACGTAGAACGATCGGCAGACGCCATATCGAGCTCCTCCCCCTCAGAAAACTTGAACATCTGTCCATTATTACCTAGCGCGGCGGAATTGCTGCGGACATATCGGTCAACGGAGAAAGGAGGAGATGCGGAGAATGGAATGCGTTGCAGCCCCATCCCAGCGACATCCGGGAAATGTCTCGATCTGTAACAGGTGGACCGTCTTTAACCTTCCAAATGTTACAGATCGAGATCTTTCGGCACCGCGTCCAACCTTTGTCTCAATCTGTAACAGTTAGACCGGTTTTTGGCCGTTAGATGTTACAGATCGAGATATTTTCCAGCTCTGTCGTCAAACGTCTAAATCTGTAACAAGTAGACAGGTTTTCGGCCGTTAGATGTTACAGATCGAGATATTTTAGCGGCAGCCAACCTTCTGTCTCGATCTGTAACAGTTGCGAGGCCAAACGGCCCCTTGTTGTTACAGATCGAGACAAACTCGGCAGGAACAACCACATCCGCGTCAGTTACACCCCTCAGCGCCCATACCACTGCCGCCTCCACTGCTCAGCCAAATCGGCCCACTGCGGAATGCCCGCCAGTCTCATCTTTTCAGCCAGCTTCCCCGGATTCTTGAGCTCATCAAACGTAAACCTCAGCACCTTATGTCCGAGCATCGTCAGATGAGACTCTCGCTGACGTTCTGCCACGAATGGGTCGACCGACTCCCGACCCTCGTCGTTCTGTAAGGCATACTTTCCCTTTCCATCGAGCTCGCCAATCACGCACGTCCCGTCCTCGAGCCTCCAGAAATAATCAACGCGAAACACTTGGCTCGAATCAAGCGGGTCACGAAACTCCACCTGCAACTCTGGCACCGGAAAACCGTATGCAATAAAGAACGCCCGGAACCGAGACTCGCCACCGTTTTCGGACAGCCCGTCCGCATGCGACGCAATCACCTGAGCTCTGCGATACCCGCGTCTGCCCTCGCAATCGGCCTGGAGCCGTTCGCAGAGGTCGTCGCGCGATATGCCCTTCGCCCGCAGCGCAGAATCGGCGATCGCCAGACCATACGAAAACGGCGCACGCAGCAGACAATCCTTCACCGTGCGCCAAAACGGCGTCACCCGCACGCCGTCGACTTGTTCAAGCGCACCCGCCGCCTGCGGACGCAACAGCCGGCATCCTGCACTCAGCGGCACCGAGCAACCCGTCTTAACAAGAAATCGCGGCCCAAGCAGATCATTCGGCACCTCCAGACCCCACAAAAGTGCCGCGTCATAACCCCAAAACGCCCAATCGGGATGAAACTCCGCAAGCCCTTTGATGGTGCGCAACACTCGCTCCGCCGGCGTCAGTACACCCCAATCATGTTGAAAGCAGAACAAATACGGCTCGGGCTCCGCAATATCATCGGTTCCCACATGACGCCGCAGCCACATAAGCTCGGCATTGTCGTGCGTCACAAGCAGCACGCCTAGTTCAGCCGCCTCCGTGAGCCGCGCGAGCATCCTATTCCGCGCCAAGGTGTTACGTGTTGCATGCTTGTGTTTGAAAACGATATTAGACACTTCCATCACCACCACATCGGACAAATGGACCATTGTCACCGTTACCTCCGCTGATAAACGTCTTGATCTGTAACAGTTAGACGTTCTCCAGGCCCCTAAACGTTACAGATTTAGACAAACCAGCGGCGCCCAGGTATTCGTCTCGATCTGTAACAGGTAGACCGGTTTTTTGTCCCTAAACGTTACAGATCGAGACATAAAGGCAGAAGGCAAGGCAGGCGACAACCGTCCATCCCCTACTCCCATTCCTGTTCGTAGATGTTGAGCGACTTCACATACCGCCCCTGGGCACCCATGATGTCGCGGACCAGGCGCAAAAAGAAGCTGATGCACGAGGTGTCGAAACCGTCCTCCAGGTCCTCGGGATGCACCGAGCCCGGCCCGTCGACCGTCGTGTCGCTCAGGCGCGCGATGTCATACAGGTAGAGCTGCCCCGCCGTCAGCCAGACATCGTCGACGCACGCGAGTCGCACCGCAATCGCACCATCGTTCCAGCGCTCCTTTTGCACGATATGTGGGTCGTAGACGTCAAAGCGACGGTCGGTGCGCGTGTCCTTCAGCACGACCATGCCAGTCGCGGGATCCTTGTCCAAAATGCCAAAGCGCGAGAAATACTGCGTGTCACGCACCTGCTTAAGTCGCCCGAGCGAAGCAGGAGAAATTGACGCTGGCGGCTCGTCCACATACAGTTCCAACAGCGTCTTGCCGTGGTAATAGGGGCGCTCAAACAGCAGCCAATCGGTAAACGCCATGTTGTAGGCCATGATTTCGTTTTGAGATGGTTCCTCGCAATAGCTGAGCCACGGATCGACGATAATCTCGAACTGCTCGCGCGCCGGCTCCAGAAATTGAAACTTCCGCAGCATCCAAAAGTGAGCCATGTCGGCAATATCGTTGCCGACGGCCTCGGCCAGCTGCGCTCGATCAAAAACTTGGTCAGTCATGGCATCCTCCTCAAACTGATGGACCTCAATTTGAGCTTACGAGGAGGGTGGGCAACCGAGGCAAGCGCGGGCAAAATAGGCCTTCGACTGCAAACCAGATGCTAACCAAACACTTGACGGGACACTTGACCGAATGAGTCCACCGCAACAAAACCGCAGGTAGACATAGACAGCCAACCCGCCCTTTTGAGCCAGATGCCCGCAGCCACCACAGAAACAACAGGTGACCACAGCCCAAGAAGTCGACAAATGAACACCCGTACGTCGACAAACGAGCAAATCGCTCGCAAATCCGCAAGGAGTGTCCCCAACGACTAGACAAAAAATGACTAGTCATTGAGGACGTTCTTAAATGACTACTTTACAGCTCCAGCGCCTCGGCGACCTCGGCTGCGCAGGCCAGGGCATCGGCCATGGCACTCACCACGAGCGAGCTGCCGTTGCGGGCATCACCCGCCACATACACCGGCGCGGCATCCGCGGCGACGCCCTCCGTGCGAGCCGCGAGATGCGAGCCCTCGGCAGCCATCACCGGCAGCGGACGACCAGCGGTGGCAACAGGCACGCTCACCGCATCGAACACACCGTACTCCGGACCCGTAAAACCGCAGGCGATGAGCACCAGCTGCGCTGGCACCTCGTGCTCGGAGCCCGCGATGCGCTCGGGCTTTCCCGCCGACCAGTCCAGATCGACCACGCGCAGACCCGCAGCCGCACCCTTCTTGTCCAGCAGCACCTCGAGTGTATCCACGGCCCAGGCACGCATCTCGCCACCCATCGCAGCGATAGCCTCCTGCTGGCCGTAATCGGTCTTCTTAACGTTGGGCCACTGCGGCCAGGGGTTGCCTGCCGCGCGCTTATCGGGCGCAGCCGGCAAGAACTCAAACTGGCGCACGCTGCGCGCGCCCTGACGCACCGCGGTACCCACGCAGTCGTTGCCGGTATCGCCACCGCCAATGACCACGACGTCCAGGCCGCGTGCGTTCACCGCGGGCTTGCCGCCATCGAGCACCGAGACGGTCGAAGCCGTCAGGTAGTCCACGGCATACACCACGCCCGGGGCATCAATGTTCGCAGCCGAAAGTCCACGCGGAGCACGGGCGCCGGCAGCCACCACGGCGGCGTCAAAGTCGTCGAGCCTGGCGGTAACCTTGGGATCGCTCACGTCGGCGCCCAGCTCGAACACAATACCCAGCTCGCGCATGAGCGCCACACGACGCTCAACCACAGACTTCTCGAGCTTCATGTTGGGAATGCCGTACATGAGTAGGCCGCCGGGGCGGTCGTCGCGCTCAAACACCGTCACGCGGGCACCGCGACGTGCAAGCTCCCATGCTGCCACCAGGCCAGCCGGGCCGGAACCAACCACGGCGACCGAGGGCGCGTCCTCCCCTGCCGGCTCAAAGCGACGTGGGCCGCCGTTGGCCCACTCATGGTCGCTGATCGCACGCTCGTTATCGTGAATCGTCGTGGGTTGGCCGTCGACCGAGCCCAGGTTGCACGCGGCCTCGCACAGTGCCGGGCACACGCGGCTCGTGAACTCAGGCATGGGCGAGGTGAGCGACAGGCGCTCGGCAGCCTCAACCCAGCGGCCGCGGTACACCAGCTCGTTCCACTCGGGAATCAAGTTGTGCAGCGGGCAGCCGCTCGGACGTGCCTTGCCAAAGCTCGCGCCCATCTGGCAAAACGCCACGCCGCACATCATGCAGCGGCTCGCCTGGGCGCGACGTGCGTCGTCATCGAGCTCCACATACAGGGGATCAAAATCATGACTGCGCTCCTCCACGGGACGCAGCTCGTGGGTCACGCGATCGATATCAAGAAAAGCACCGGGCTTATCCATGGCACTTACGCCTCCTTCTTGGTCGAAGCAACAGGGCTGGCAGCCACGGACGCAGCACCCGCAGCACCGCCCGCAATATCGAAGCGAGCGACATCCGCGGCGCTCGCGCGACCGGTCACAATGTCAAACGCCAGCTCCTCTGCCTGCGCATGCGTCTTACCGGCAGCCTCGCTCGCAGCGACAATCGCCAGCACACGCTCGTACTCGGTCGGAATGACCTTCACAAAGTGCTTGCTCATCGTCTCAAAGCTGTAGAGCAGCTTGATGCCGCGCGGGCTCTGCGTCGCGTCCACGTGCTCCTGGATGAGCTCGCGAATCTGCGCCAGCTCGACGGCCGTCGGGGCCTTAAGCTCGACGCTCTCGTGGTTCACGCGGGCGTCGAGCGTGCCGTATTGGTCAAAGACATAGGCCACGCCACCCGTCATACCGGCGGCGAAGTTCTGCCCGACCTCACCCAGGATGAGCGCCAGACCGCCCGTCATGTACTCGCAGCCATGGTTGCCGCAGCCCTCGACCACCACGGTGGCACCGGAGTTGCGTACGCCAAAGCGCTGGCCCGCCAGACCGTTAATGAAGCCGCGGCCGCTCGTAGCGCCAAAGAACGCAACGTTGCCCACAATGATGTTCTCGTCGAACTTGTAGGTCGCATGCGGGTTGGGGCGCACAGACACCTCGCCGCCCGAAAGGCCCTTGCCAAAGTAGTCGTTGGCGTCACCGCACACGTTGAGCGTAATGCCGCGCGGCAGGAAGGCGCCAAAGCTCTGACCGGCCGAACCATCGCAATCGATGGTGATGGAGCCGGCGGGCAGGCCCTCGGGATGAGCCTTGGTCACCGCGTTGCCCAGGATGGTGCCCACGCAGCGGTTGACGTTGGCGATATCGGCGCGGAAACGAATCGGACGCAGGTGCGCACGGGCATCGGCCGTATAGGGCACGAACAACGTGGAGTCGAGCGTCTTGTCGAGCTCGCTGTCGGCAGCCATCTGCGGCAGGAAGTGACGACCGTCGGCACCCGGGATATGGGCACCAAACTCGCAGGTCGCGCTCGCCAGCACGGGCGACAGATCGAGCAGGTTGGCCTTGCGGTTGCCCGGGACCTCGATCTGGCGCAAGCACTCGGGGTGGCCGACCATCTCGTCGACGGTGCGGAAACCCAGGCTCGCCATAACCTCGCGCAGCTGCTCGGCCACAAAGAGCATAAAGTGCTCAACGTGCTCGGGCTTACCGCGGAAGCCGTGACGCAGGCGGCAGTTTTGCGTGGCGATGCCGGCCGGGCAGGTATCCTGCTGACAGTCACGCTGCATGAGGCAACCCATGGAGATGAGCGGCATGGTCGCAAAGCCAAACTCCTCGGCGCCCAGCAAGCAGGCGACGGCGACATCGGTGCCGTCCATGAGCTTGCCGTCGGCCTCGAGCACCACGCGCGAGCGCAGGCCGTTTTGCAGCAGCGTCTGTTGAGCCTCGGCAAGACCGAGCTCCAGCGGCAGACCGGCGTGCCAGATAGAGTCGCGCGCAGCGGCACCCGAGCCGCCGTTGTGGCCGCTGATCAAGATCTTGTCGGCAGCACCCTTGGCCACGCCGGTGGCGATGGTGCCGACGCCCGCCTCACTGACCAGCTTGACCGACACGCGCGCGCCGGGGTTGGCGTTCTTAAGGTCAAAGATCAGCTCTGCCAGGTCCTCGATGGAGTAGATGTCGTGGTGCGGCGGAGGCGAGATCAGGCCGATGCCGGGAGTGGACTGACGGACCTCGGCAATCCAAGGGTAGACCTTCTTGCCGGGCAGGTGGCCGCCCTCGCCGGGCTTGGCGCCCTGGGCCATCTTAATCTGAATCTCAAAGGCGCTGCACAGATAGCGGCTCGTCACGCCAAAGCGCGCACTTGCCACCTGCTTGATCGCGGAGTTCTTGGAGTCGCCGTTGGCCAGCGGGGTCTCGCGACGCGGGTCCTCGCCGCCCTCGCCTGAGTTGGAACGGCCATGCAGACGGTTCATAGCGATAGC
Source organism: uncultured bacterium (assembly GCA_905214905.1). Taxonomy (GTDB): domain Bacteria; phylum Actinomycetota; class Coriobacteriia; order Coriobacteriales; family Coriobacteriaceae; genus Collinsella. Next base: position 24,393 of record CAJMNK010000021.1, read on the forward strand.
CATGCACTCGTGCGCCTCTTTGCTGATGGAGCCGTACGACATGGCGCCGGTGTTAAAGCGGCGGACGATGTTGAGCGCGGGCTCGACCTCGTCGAGTGCCACCGGGGTGCGGCCGCTGGCATCAAAGTCGAGCAAGTCGCGCAGGCGCACGGCACGGCCGGTACGGTGCAGACGGGCGCTGTACTCCTTAAAGGTGTCGTAGCTGTCCTCACGGCAGGCGGTCTGCAGCAGGTAGACGGTCTGGGGGTCGATGAGGTGTTCCTCGCCGCCGAGCGGGCGCCACTTGGTCAGACCCAGCGTAGGCAGCTGATCGGGAGCCGGGCTCTTAAGGATGGCGAGCGCGGCGTCGTAGCGCTCGTTTTGCTCGCGCTCAACGTCCTCGACACCCATACCACCCACACGGCTCACCGTGCCGGCGAAGTACGCGTTGACGAACTCCGGCGTAAAGCCCACGGCCTCGAAGATCTGCGCCGAATGGTAGCTCTGCACTGTGGAGATGCCCATCTTGGACATGATGGAGACGATGCCGGCGGTCGCAGCCTTGTTGTAGTTGGCGATGCCCTGCTCGGCCGTCACGTCCAGGTCGCCGCGTGCCGCCAGATCGCGGATGCACGCATGTGCGTTGTACGGATAGATGCCGCTCGCGGAGTAGCCCACCAGCGCCGCAAAGTCGTGCGGGGACACGGCGTCGCCACACTCCACCACGATGTCGGCAAAAGTACGCACGCCGGCGCGGATCAGGTGGTTGTGCACGCATCCCACGGCGAGCAGTGACGGCACAGGGACCTCGCCCGCCGCAGCACGGTCGCTCAGCACCACGATGTTCACGCCATCGCGGACCGCAGCCTCGACGTCCTCGGCAAGCTGCTTGAGCCCAGCCTGCAGCGCGCCCTCGCCGGCATCGCGGCGGTAGACGGCACGGAAGCGGCGGGTCTTAAAGCCCACGCGGTCGATGGCGCAGATGCGGTCAAACTCCTCCTCGCTCAGCAGCGGACGCTCCAGGCGCACCAGCTGGCAGGCCGTACGGGAATCCTCAAGCAGGTTGCCGTGGTTGCCCAGGTAGAGCGTGGTCGAAGTTACCATATGCTCACGCAGGGCATCGATCGGAGGATTCGTGACCTGAGCGAACAGCTGATAGAAGTAGTCAAAGAACGAGCGCGTCTTCTTGGACAGGCAGGCCAGCGGTGCGTCGATGCCCATCGAGGCGAGTGGGGCCTTGCCCTGCTGGGCCATAGGACGCACGACCTCGTCGACGTCATCCCAGTGGTAGCCGAGCTTGGCCATACGCACGGCGGCGGGCACCTCGGCGTCCTCGGCGGGCGCGGGCGCGGCGGACTCATCGAGCGCGTCGACGGCCAGCGTCTCCTCGGCAATCCAGTCGTGGTAGGGCTTCTCCTTGGCATAGCGGGCGCGCAGCTCGTCGTTGTAGATGACGCGGCCGCGGGCAAAATCGACCTCGAGCATCTGGCCCGGTCCCAGGCAGCCGCTCGTCAGGATGTTCTCGGGGCGCACCTCGATGGTGCCCACTTCGCTTGCCAGCATAAAGCGGCCATCGCGCGTCACGTAGTAGCGGGCGGGGCGCAAGCCGTTGCGGTCGAGGGCGGCGCCCAGCGTGCGACCGTCGGTAAAGGCGATGGCCGCCGGGCCGTCCCAGGGCTCCATGAGCATGGACTGGTAGGCGTCGTAGGCGCGGCGCTCCTCGCTCAGACTGTCGTTGTGGTCCCACGGCTCAGGTAGCAGCATGGACGCAGCGCGCGTAAGCGGGCGACCGTTCATAACCAAAAACTCAAGCACGTTGTCCAAAATCGCCGAGTCGGAACCCTCGCGGTTGATGATGGGCATCACGCGCTCAAGATCGTGCTGCAGCACGGGGCTGTACAGGTTGGGCTCGCGGGCGCGAATCCAGTTGACGTTGCCCTTGAGGGTGTTGATCTCGCCGTTGTGGATGATAAAACGGTTGGGGTGCGCACGCTCCCAGCTGGGCGTGGTGTTGGTGGAGTAGCGCGAGTGGACGAGCGCAACGGCCGTCTTGACAGCGGCGTCGTTGAGATCGATGAAGAAGCGGCGCATCTGCGTGGCGACGAGCATGCCCTTGTACACGATAGTGCGCGAGCTCATGGAGCAGACGTAGAAGATCTTGTCGCGCAGGGCAAACTCGGCGTCGGCCTTCTTCTCGATAGTGCGACGGCACACGTACAGGCGGCGCTCGAAGGCGTCACCCGCCGGCGTATCGTCGGGGCGGCCCAGAAAGGCTTGCAGAATGGTGGGCATGCAGGCGCGTGCCGTCTCGCCCAGGTCGTGCGGGTCGACGGGCACCTCGCGCCAAAAGAGCAGCGGCACGCCGGCCTCGGCGCAGCCCTCCTCAAACACGCGACGGGCATCCTCTACGCCCTTGTCGTCCTGCGGAAAGAACAGCATGGCCACGCCATAGTCGCCCTCTGCCGGCAGAATCTGGCCGCACTTTTGAGCCTCTTTGCGAAAAAAGTGATGCGGAACCTGGAACAGGATACCGGCACCGTCGCCGGTGTTCTTCTCGAGTCCCGTGCCGCCGCGGTGCTCCAAGTTGACCAGAATGGACAGCGCGTCGTCCAGAATCTGGTGATGGCGCTCACCGTTGATATCGGCAAGTGCGCCGATGCCACATGCATCGTGGTCGAATTCGGGGCGATAAAGGCCCTGCTGTTGAGCGGAATCTGCCTGCATCGCGATCCTCCCCTAGAAATATGACAGTCAGTTGAATAGGCATACTAGGAGCATCGCCGGTCCGCTGTGTTTCCCACCCGTTTCGAAACAATCGCGTAACGCACGCGGGACATCTACGTCTTGCCATCAAACGCGTACATCAGCCTCCAAACATGTCAAAAAACGACATCTTTGGAGGCTGACGTACACCTTTTGGAGCAGAACAGCATGTCCCCAATGCACCAACCAATCCCCGCTGGACCAATATTTTGTTAGTCTTGGTTAACTTTTTAGCCTAAAACGGGTATCCTTTGCGGCGTCAAGCAAACGGCACGCAGGAGCGCACCATGATCAACCATCTCAAACATCATTTTGGCTCCCGACGCACTGGTGGTCACGGAGGCCTAGACATTGCGCGGCATATCGGCCCTGGGCTGCTCGTGACCGTCGGCTTTATCGATCCGGGCAACTGGGCCTCCAATATGGCCGCGGGCTCGCAGTTTGGCTACGCGCTGCTGTGGATCGTCACGCTGTCCACGATTATGCTCATTGTGCTGCAGCACAACGCGGCACACCTGGGTATCGCCACGGGCGCCTGTCTTGCCGAGGCCACGACACGTTACCTCCCCCACTTCGTTGGGCGCACGGTACTCGCCAGTGCCTATCTCGCGACCATCGCCACCGCCATGGCCGAAGTCCTGGGCGGTGCGATCGCGCTCCAGATGCTCTTTGGGCTGCCCGTGCGCGCGGGCTGCGTCATCGTGGCGGCAGTATCGATGGCGATGCTCATGACGAGCTCCTACAAGCGCGCCGAGCGATGGATTATCGCCTTCGTAGGCGTGGTAGGACTCTCGTTTTTGGCCGAGCTTGCACTGGTCAAGGTCGACTGGCCGCAGGCCGCCGCAAGCTGGATCACACCCAGTATGCCCAGCGGCTCGGCCGCGATTATCGTGAGTGTCCTGGGCGCGGTCGTTATGCCCCACAACCTCTTCCTGCACTCCGAGGTCATCCAATCCATGCACTTCGAAGGCCAAGGCGAGAAAGTTATCGAAGAGCGTCTACGCTACGAGCTCTTCGACACGCTCTTTTCGATGGGCGTGGGCTGGGCAATCAACTCGGCCATGGTCATCCTGGCCGCAACGACCTTCTTTGCGCACGGCATTGTCGTAGACGACCTCGCCGTCGCAGCGGCCACGCTCTCCCCCATCTTAGGCCCGGCGAGCTCGACCATCTTTGCGGTAGCGCTGCTGTTCGCGGGTCTCTCGAGTAGCGTGACAGCGGGCATGGCGGCGGGCACCATCACCGCGGGCATGTTCGACGAGGAATACGACATCCACGACCGGCACTCATCGATTGGAGTGGCGGTCTGTTTCGTCGGCGCAGTGCCGGCGTGCCTGATCGTCCCGAATCCTTTTGAGGGTCTCATCTGGAGTCAGGCACTGCTGTCGCTTCAGCTGCCGATTACGGTCTTTGTGCTCATACGACTCACCAGTTCGTCCCGCGTCATGGGCAAATACGCCAACTCGCACCCACTTAACGCGTTGCTCGTAGGGATCGGTGCCGTCGTGACGATTCTCGATGTCGTGTTGTTGACAGGGATGTAATGGGACGGGGTACCTACCCAGGCAAACGTCTCAATCTGTAACATCTAGACCCGCTTTTGATATCTAGATGTTACAGATTGAGATCTTCTGCCGGACGGTTTTGGTTTGTCTCGATATGTAACAAGTGGGCCCAATTTCCACCGTTAGATGTTACAGATTGAGACAAAAGGTCGGCCGGACTCACAACAGACAGGATCGGCCAACAGCAACCGTGATCCCTTGGGGGCGGAGGAAAAGGGCCCCGGCCGAGAATTCGACCGAGGCCCTTGGACAGAGCTATGTTCGGCTTTCGCCGTGTG
>CAJMNK010000022.1 GCA_905214905.1 uncultured bacterium
ACCACTTTGTGCTGACTACGAATGTGGACCATTGTTTCCAACGCGCTGGCTTTGACAAGCAGCGACTCTTTTACACGCAGGGAGACTATGGCCTGTTCCAGTGCAGCAAGCCCTGCTGTCAGGAGACCTGGGACAACGAAGAGCTCGTACGCCATATGGTCGCCGCCCAACAGGACCTGCGTATCCCGACTTCGCTTGTGCCCCATTGCCCCCACTGCGGTGCCCCGCTTACGATGAACCTGCGCGCCGACGATACGTTTGTGCAGGATAAGGGCTGGTACGCTGCAGCCGATCGCTACCAGGACTTTTTGCGCCGCCACAGCAATATGCGCGTTCTGTTCTTTGAGCTTGGCGTGGGCGGCAACACGCCCCCATCATCAAGTACCCGTTTTGGCAGATGACGGCCAAAAACGAGCGCGCCGCATACGCATGCGTTAACCTTGGCGAGGCAGTCGCTCCGGCAGAAATCGCCGATCGCAGCATTCTGATCGACTCCGGTGCCGAGCGTGTAATAGAAGCGCTCGTCTCCTAAGCCGTTATCCGCAAGGAGCAGTGCCGTGCAAAACGTGTACGCCAGCATCCAAAGTCGACATTTTTCGACATCTTTGGATGCTGACGTACAGCTTTTTATAGCTAGTCATTGGGGGAATACTCATTGGGGACGCGCTTAAATGACCAGTCTTTAAAGAACGTCCCCAGCGATCAACTAGCCGTGAAAGCGGGCTATAGGCGCAAGTGGCTGCTCGCGAAAGACACGATCGACGGCAGCGCGGTATTCGTCGACCTTTTTGGTCTTGCGTACGAGCTTGTGAACAGTAGCAGGATCGGCGAAAGCGCACTTGGCGTAGAACCACCACTCCTTCATGCGAAAAACCGCGTTACCGCCGATCTCGTCCGCATAGGCCGCAAACAGCGTGTCGTGGAAGCGCTGCAGCTCAGCAGCCGTTGCAGCAGGGCCGCCCTTGACCATGCGAGCGAGCGCGGGATTCGCGAGCAAGCCACGCCCCAGCATCACATGGCGTGTCCCGGGATAGGCCTCCACCAGTGCATCCATATCCTCAAGATCAAAAATGTCGCCGTTATAGGCGACCGGAAACGGCGCACGCTCCAGCGTCTCGCCATAGAACTCCTTGCGCGGCGAGCCCGTATAGCGGTCCTTTTGTACGCGCGGATGCACAATCAGTTCTGCCAGCGGCATGCGACAGTACAGGTCGAGCACGCGCTCGTATTCGTCGTCGCTCTCCAGCCCCAGCCTGGTTTTTACCGACACCGGCAACGGCGAGCGTTCGCACACATCGCTCAAGAACACCTCGAGCTCGTCCAAGTTGCGCAAAAAGCCCGATCCCTTGCCCTTGGCGACAACCGTACCCGAGGGGCAGCCAAGGTTGAGATTGACCTCGCAGTAGCCCATGTCGGCGAGCACTTGCGCCGCCCACACAAACTCGTCCGCGTTCTTTGACATCAGCTGAGGCACTACATTGAGCCCCTGGTTGTTGGCAGGATCGATCTCCTTAAACGCCTTGCCGCCAAAGCGATTGCCCACCCGCGGCGGCGGCAAAAACGGCGTGTAATAGCAATCGAGCGCACCGAAGCACTCCGCATGCACGCGACGGAACACATGCCCGGTAATCCCCTCCATAGGGGCCAGCGATATAATCATCGACATCCACTTTCACATCAATGTGGCAAAGGGACAGTCCCTTTGTCACATGCATTATGCCTTGTCCTTGAGGCCACCCACAAGGCGGAGGCGGTTACTTAGCGTTAACTACCCCTCCAGCAGTCGCTGCGCAACGATTGCCAATAACACGCTGTTGATCACTATGTTTGAGCAGAGCACACCCTCTACTCATTTATACTCAAGAGCGTGTGCGCATCGCCCCCGAAAAACGATGAGAGTCGAGGACCCTATGCAGCAGCTCACCGAACAAGAACGTAGGCGTATCCAGCGATACTGCATCTGTCCCAAGGTTGCCGGTGCGGCGCTTGCCATGGCGTTCGTGCTGCCATTTTTGATCATTCCCTTCGAGATGATCGACGACATCGTCTTCCATCACGAAGGCTTCCAGGAGACGGGCATGATGGCCGCCCTGGTGCTCACCGCCATCGAGCTCGTCATCTTCTGCTACTGCGCGCTCGCGCCGCGCTTTGGCATGCGCGGCAAGCAGTGGAAAGAAATGCAGCGCCGACTCGCCGTCGAGCAGTCCGAGAAAGACCGCTCGGCACAAATCGCGGGCGTTATTGGCACGCAGGCCGCCGCGCGCCTGCTCAAGAACAGCGACAACGAGACCGCGCGCAACTTGGGCGGCGCGGCAGAAGTCGCCGCTGCCGTAGGCGCCGTCGCCACCGCAGCGGACGTACTTACCGAAAGCTATGCCAACGCAAAGGCCATGGCGGAGGCCTATAGCGTGCCTATCCCCCGTGCAAAAAAGTGGATCATCGCACTTGTGGCGCTGCCCCTCGCAATCGTGTGCGGTGCCTATATCCCGCAGCTGGCACAGGGAAACATCGAGATGCAGGAGAATGCCGAGGCCGCGGCCGAGCAGATCGCCATCGCCCGCAAGACGCTAGAGCCCGCATGCGAGTACGTGTCCGCCGATGACCCTTACGAGCGATATCAAGATTACGGCTATCACGTCCGCGGCTATCTGCACGAAGGCGACTCCGATACCCAGAAGACCTATACGTACCTGGATTTCGACAACAAGGGAACGCTCAAGGAAGTGAGTTACATAGCAGAGATCGACCCCCACGCGAGCCTTGAGGACAACCTCGCCCGCATCGAGTTCGACTTGGACGAGCTTTCCTCTGTCGTCCAAACCGTAGATGTCAAGACCATGAGTCCCGAGCTCCTAGCACCGCAAAAGCTCCCCGAAGAGTTTAGGCAGGCTTTTTTGAACGGTTCGCTCTACGAGAGGATCTCCATCAGGACGAGCGACGACCCCGTCAAAACGTATTACTCGTTTGACACGGAGCCCGAGGACGAGTTTGACGAGTACACCCATCCAAGCATCCGTATCACGTTGATGGGCAAAACGAGCTAGGCGCGAAGGGACAAAGGGACAGTCCCTTTGTCACATTATTCGGAGCGCAGAGCTTCCACGGGGTCCTTTTTGGATGCGCTGCGGGCAGGCAGCAAGCCGGCAACGACCGTCAGCAGCACCGAAATCGCAATGAGCGCCAGCGCATCCTGCACGGGCAGGCTCATCAGGTTAGGGACCTGTTTGGCAGCAAGCGCCCAGGCATTAACCGGGAAGCTCACGGCCACCACGACGACAATAGCAAAGACGCCGGCAATGAGGCCCTCGATAAAGGTCTCGGCGTTGAACACATTGGCCACGTTGCGCTTCGACGCGCCAATCGCGCGCAGAATGCCAATCTCCTTTTTGCGCTCCAGTACGCTGATGTAGGTGATGATGCCAATCATGATGGAGCTCACCACCAAACTGATGCTCACAAACGCGATAAGCACCAAGCTGATGGTGTTCACAATGTCGGTCACCGAGCCCATGATGATGCCCATGTAGTCGGTGTACGAGATCGCCTGTTCATCGTGGCCAGCAGCTTTGACCTGCTTGTTGTACGCATCGATGTGATCAAGCACGCGCTCCTTGGCCTCAAAGTCGCGCGGGAAAATCTTGACCGAGATGGGGTCCGCCTCGTCCGCATAGCCCAACGTGGTCAGGTTGTTGTCGTAGGTGAGCTTCGACGCCTTGGCATAGCTCATCATGAGCGAACTCAGGTCCTCGGCGTCCATGTTGAAATGGATGGCACGAGCAAAGGCGCTCGCATCCACACGCATAGCGCTCGCCAGGTTGGCAAAACTCGAAGACATCTGCGTCGCCATCTGGTCCATAACCCCCGCTGCGCCCGCCTTGAGCTGAGCTGACACCGTCGCCGCAATCTGATCGCTGATCGACTTCATCACCTGATCCATAGCCTGCTGCAGATACGGAGCCAGCTGCTTTTGTACATAGTCGGTCATCGCCTGCTGCAGGCGCTCGGCCAGGGCATCGCCGCCGAGCGCCTTCAATTGAGCCAGGCATTGCTGGGCTGCGGCATCATTCTCAAGATACGTCGAGAATGCGGCAGTGAGCTTTGACGCGTCTTTAAGATCTTCGGGTGACAGCGCCCTAAACTGATCAGACTGCAAAAAGCCCTCAAACAGCTGGTTGGCAAGCATTCCCACCTGCTGCATTTGCTCGGGCGTGAGCTCCAGACCGTCAAAGACGCCCGAGAAATCTGGGGTTGGCGCTTTGGCCATGATGTCGCTGAAGTCGATGTCCTTGCCAACGTCCGAGAGGTCAATGTCCAACCCGGATAAGTCGATACCAGAAAGGTCCATACCGCCGGCCGCACCCGAGAGTGCAGACGCATCAAACGAGAACGCGCTCTTGAGCGCCGCCTCGTCCACGCTGAACATGCTGCTCAGATCCACGCCTTGTTTGGCCTCGCCCTGCAGTTCATCGAAAGACTTGCCCGTAAAGACATCCGTCTCGGGATGGGCAAGCTGCTCCTGCACAATCTGCGAATCGGCAGCGCGTTCCATAAGCTGGCGAGTCAGCGCATGCGTATAGGCAATGCCCGGGGACAACGCGCTCGCGTTGGCCGTCTCGTTGGGTCGCACCACGCCCACAATGCGCACGTCAATACCGTCGGCAACCTTGGCCGTCATAAAGTCGGCATCGTCAGACATGTCAGTCCACATGCCGGTCTCTTCGTTTTTGCGATACGCATCGGCCGGCGACAGCACCTTAAACGTGGTAGACAGCGCATCGTCGTAGGTAAAGTCGGTGCCGGTCTCGGGCGCCTCAATCTTACCGTCGGCCGTCATAGCGCTGTCAACCAGATCGTTGAGCTCATCGATATCCAGCGCACCGATGCTGTAGAGCGTATAGTCGCCCACCGTGCCGCGGCTCGAAAGCACCATCACGGCTTCGTTGGCAGACGTGGGCCAATGACCGGCGACGACATCGTACTGGCTATCGAGCAGGCTCTGGTCGTCAATCATCTCGTTAAAGACCGAGGTTCCCATGGATTCCATGCTCACCGTTGCCGCCGAGCTCGCGCCTCCGCTCATGGCCTCGGTCATGGCGTTGGGAACAAGCCGAACGGGTTTCTCGTCACCCTTACCCGCACGATAGACAACCGGCGTCACGCCATAGCCGTACTGGATGGCGTTGACCTCTTTGTCGATACCGTCGCCGCCGTCGTCAAGCCATGCCTTAAAGCTCGTCATGTCGTTGGACTTAACGCTCGCAAACATATCCTTTACGGCCGTGACCACAGGAATCTTATCGGTTCCCTTAGCCTTGCCGCCGACACTGTCGTCAGACGAATCCACGCTTTCAGACGAGCCATCATCCGCAGCCCCCTGCCCGCCCATCATGGACGACAGGTCGTAGTCCTGCTTGGAAATGGTGAGCGGGTAGCTCGAGAGCGTATCCTCCTCGACCTTTTTGATGTAGCCGTTTACGCCGTTGGACAGCGCCAGAATCGCCGCAATGCCGATAATGCCAATCGAGCCCGCAAAGGCAGTCATGGCCGTGCGGCCCTTCTTGGTCATGAGGTTTCGGGCAGAAAGCCCCAGCGCCGTCACAAAGCTCATCGAGGTTTTGCGCGTAGGCTTTGCCTCGCGACGTGCGGCCTTGGCAGCATCAAAGGGGTCGGAATCGTCGGTGATCTTGCCGTCCGCCAGATTGACGATACGCGTGGCGTACTGATACGCCAGCTCGGGATTGTGCGTGACCATGATAACCAGGCGGTCGCGCGCAACGTCTTTGAGCAAATCCATAACCTGTACGGATGTCGTTGAATCCAAAGCGCCGGTCGGCTCGTCGGCCAGCACAATCTCGGGATCATTGATCAGAGCACGGGCGATGGCCACGCGCTGCATCTGCCCGCCCGAAAGCTGGTTCGGGCGCTTGTTAACGTGCTCGCCCAGGCCGACTTTCTCCAACGCCTCGCGCGCACGTTGGCGGCGCTCGGCATGCCCCACGCCCGTGAGCGTGAGCGCCAACTCCACGTTTTCCAAAATGGTCTGATGCGGAATGAGGTTATAGCTTTGGAACACAAAGCCGATGCGGTTGTTGCGATAGGCATCCCAATCGCGATCGCGAAAATCCTTGGTCGAAATGCCATCAATGAGCAGGTCGCCGGAATCGAAATGATCGAGCCCGCCGATAACGTTGAGCATCGTAGTTTTACCCGAACCCGAGGGACCCAGAATGGCCATGAACTCGTTATCACGAAAAGACAGGCTTACGCTGTCGAGCGCCACCTGGGTAAACGACTGCGTAACGTACCTTTTGCAAATTCCTTTGAGCTCCAACATGGACGGCAACCTCTCCCACGCGGGCGCACTCGCCCACTCTCCCCCGCCGTTCGTATTCGACGCGTTTGTCCTACTCTATCCCCATTTTTTGCCGGCGCCAGTGAGGAATGTAACAAACCGCGCCAAAAAACGAGCAGGACGGTACCCAAAAGAAGAGGTCCCGAGCGGGACCTCTATATGGTGGAGCTTATCTTGAAAGGCAGCGGGCTACTTCGCATAGCGACGCACGATCCTCGCCATGCTTTACGCGTCTTCTACTGCTCGCTATTCGCAATCGCCTGGTCGATAAGTTTGTTGAGTGCTGCACGCTGCTCGGCGGAGCTGATGGCTCCCACGATTGGATCCCCTACGATGTTGCCATTCTGATCGATGACATACGTTGTCGGGAACGAGAACAAATTTGACGTAAACTTACCGGCATCGCTATCCGACTTGAACCAGATGTTCTTATACGTCACGCCCTTCTTGCTCAGCACGTCCTTGGCATCTGCAATCTCGCCCTTGTTGCCATCGAGCGTAAAGGAATTGACGCCCACGACCTGGCCGCCCTTCTTGGCAAGCTCCTTATTCAGGTCCTCAAGGTCACCCAGCTCGCCCACGCATGGCTTGCAAGTGGTGAACCAGAAGTTCATGACGGTGACCTTGTTCTTAGAGAACAGCTCGTCGCTGTTCACGTCGTTGCCATCCAGGTCTTTGCCCGTAAAGCTGGGGAACTTCGTCGCCTCGCTCGAAGCATTGGCACCAGCCGTCATGCCAGCGGTCGAAGCGTCGACGCTCTCGCCTGCACTCGGCGTGCTTCCACAGCCGGGGAACTCCTTCTCCAGGCTCTCGAGCTTGTCCTCGATCTCCTTGATCTGCTGTGCACCGGCCTTGAGCGTCTTGAGCTCATCCGCCGTGAACTCATCCTTGGCGCCGTCGATGGTCTTGAGCAGGAAATCGCCGTAATTGCTGCCGTCCTCAATCATTGCCGAGTCTTTATTTGCCGCATTGAATACCTTTTCCCACAGCGCGTTATCACTCGAAAAGATCTCGTTCTCCTTCTGCATGAGCTTCGCATACAGCTCGGCGGCCTCGTCGGCATTGGCCGGCTTCTGCGCAGTGAGCTCTGCGATCTTAGGATCGGAGCTCGCAGATTCGCTCGCATTGCCACCGGGCGCCGAACATGCCACAAGGCACAAGGCCAATACCGGCACCATAAACAGGGCCGCAATCTTAGAAAGCTTCATAGTCATTCCTCCGTTTTGTCGAAGCTTGTTTACTTTTTATCGGCGGTCAAGGGAAGCTTTTCCGCCGACACATCCAGGCCATAGCGATAGCTGATGGCATCGACAGGACAGGCCCCGATGCACTTTCCGCACCGGATGCATTCGGCATGATTGGGCGCGCGGACCACATCAACGTCCATCTGACAAACCTTTGAGCACTTGCCGCACGAGACGCATTTGCACGCGTCAACCTGAATCCCCAGCAGGGACACCCTATTCATGAGCGCATAGAATGCGCCGAGTGGACAAATCCATTTGCAGAAGGGGCGGTAGAACAACACGCTCAGCACCGCAACCGCAATGAGAATCGCGAGCTTCCAGGTAAAGAGCTTTCCCAGCGCGGAGCGGATTCCCGTATTCATGATGGACAGCGGAATCGCACCCTCGAGCACGCCCTGCGGGCAGATGTACTTGCAAAAGAACGGGTCGCCCATGCCCACATCGTTGACCACCAAGACGGGCAGCAGCACCACGGCAAACAGCAGCACGGCATACTTGATGTACGTGAGCGGCTTGAGCTTTTTCGTTGATAGCTTTTTGCCGGGAATCTTGTGTAGAAGTTCCTGCAGCCAGCCAAACGGGCACAAAAACCCGCATATAAAGCGTCCCAGCAGCACGCCAAGCAAAATGAGCGTACCGGTGACGTAGTAGGAGAAGTTGAACTTGGATGAACCTACCACCGACTGGAACGACCCAATGGGACACGCACCTGATGCCGCGGGGCACGAATAGCAATTAAGCCCAGGTACGCAGACTGTTTTTCCCGCGCCCTGATAGATGCCGCCTTTGGCAAAGTTTGGCAGGTGAATATTGGTGACCAGCGTCGCCGCCGCCTGAATGAATCCGCGAAATCGGGCCAAAACATGCGACGCAGTGTTTTCTCTTTTATCCAATTCCGATACACTCCAAGCACAGCCTAATCGCTTTGGCCAGCACGGCATCCGCCTCGCCACGCATAACACCAAAGCACACCATGGTAATTCCGACGATCAACAAAGCGACCTGTACCACGGGTTTTACCGCTTTGAACAACACGACCACTCCTTTCGTTACGCGACCATTGGACCATATCGGCTATAAAATCCGTGTTAAGCGCGATATGGAATGTGCAAGGAGACTGTTATGCGTATTTTGATCGTCGAAGACGAGCGAGCACTGTGCGATGCAATCGCGCGCAGCTTGCGAAACTTGGCGTACAGCGTCGACTGCTGTCACGATGGACAGGAGGCGCTCGACCTGCTGGGCGTCGAAGTCTTTGACCTCGTGGTGCTCGACCTCAATCTCCCCCGTATCGACGGCATGACCGTGCTCAGGGAACTTAGGAAAACCGACTGCGAGACCAAGGTACTGATTCTGTCCGCACGTGGCGAAGTATCCGATAAAGTTGCCGGACTCGATGCCGGCGCCAACGATTACCTTACCAAGCCGTTTCATCTGGACGAACTTGCGGCAAGGATCCGCAGCCTTACCCTCAGGCGCTTCGCACAAAGCGACATAGTATTAACCTGCGGAAAGCTCAACTTTGACACCAAGGCGCGCATCGCTTCCGTGGACAGTGAGGCTCTATCTCTTACACGCAAGGAAACGGGAATCTTGGAATACCTGATGCTTAATCAGGGGCGACCGGTAAGCCAAGAGGAGCTTATAGAGCACGTTTGGGATAGCACCGTGAACAGCTTTAGCAACGCAACCCGCGTTCACATCTCGTCGCTCCGAAAAAAGTTGCGCGGCGCTTTGGGATACGACCCGATTCGCAATCGGATTGGAGAGGGCTACGTTATGGAGGATGGCGAATGAAAGGGCTTTCGCTGCAATGGCGCATAACGATCATGACGGCACTGCTGACGTGCGCGGCGTGCGTGCTGACGAACTGCCTGGTCGGCTATACGGGTATGCGCTACATGGATGCCATCGGCAGTGACATCTCGGCCTTTAACGCAACCGGTGAAGATTCGCCCCAAGCGTTCGACCCAACGAAAGCGACCCTCGATGAAAAGGTCACGATCGTCGTAAACGACGCACAGGAGTCTTTTGGCACGACAACCTGGTACATCACGGCTGGAGTCACACTCCTTGGCGGCGCGCTGGCATACTTTGTGAGCGGCCGTGCACTCAAACCGCTACGGGCTTTTGCAGCTCAGGTTGAGCGTGTGCAACCTGACAACCTAAGCGAAATCAGACTCAATGAAGATGTGCCCACCGAGCTACAACGATGCAGCGCCTCTTTCAACGACATGATCGCTCGTCTTGGCGAAGGGTTCTCTGCACAGCGTCAGTTTACCGGCAACGCCGCACACGAGCTTCGCACCCCGCTCGCCCTTATGCAAGCACAGATTGAACTATTCATCTCCGAGCACTCCGGTTTGCAACCCGAAACAGCCGAGCTGCTCGGCCTGCTACAAGAACAAACTGAGCGGATGTCGCGGATGACCAAGGTGTTGCTCGAGATGAGTGAGCTCCGCAGCGTTCCTTGCGAGGACGATGTTGAACTTGGTCCCTTGTCCGAAGAGGTCCTCACCGACCTTGCGCCACTTGCCGAAAATAAGGGCATAGCCCTCAATTGTGCTGGAGACGCTTTAGTAATCGGGAGCGACACGCTCCTCTATCGGCTGGTGTTTAACCTGGTCGAAAATGCCATCCGTTACAGCCGCCCCGGCTCGACTGTCAACGTCTCCATCTGCGACAACAACAGCCGCGTGTTCCTGCGAGTCGAGGACCAGGGCCCGGGAATACCCAAGCAGTACCGCGAGAGCATCTTCCAACCGTTCTTTCGCCTGGATAAATCCCGCAGCAGGGCATACGGCGGCGCAGGACTCGGACTCGCGCTCGTTTGGGAGATTGCAGCGCTTCACGGTGGCGCTGTAGAGGTCGAAGCAAGTTCCGAGAACGGGACCACTATGCTCGCAAGCCTTCCAAAACGATCCGCAGCATTAACCGAACAGTAAAACGAAAGGGGTCCCGCACACGTTTGCGCGGGACCCCCTCCCTGTCAATGCAATTCGCCCAAAAGAGTAGAAGCCTACTCCCACTCCACCGTGCCGACGGGCTTCGGCGTGAGGTCGTAGCACACGCGGCAGATGCCGGGAACCTCGGCGGTGACGCGGGCGGTAATGCGCTTGAGCAACGCCCAGTCGAGCTCAGGCACCTCGGCGGTCATGACATCGACGGTGTTGATGCAGCGGATGATACAGGGCCAATCGTAGGCGCGCTTGCCCTCGCGCACGCCGGTTGCGCGGAAGTCGGGCACGACGGCAAAATACTGCCAGATGGTCAGACCGGCCTTGTCGATCTCCTCGCGCACGATGGCGTCGGCTTCGCGCAGCGCCTCAAGACGGTCGCGGGTGATGGCACCAAGGCAGCGGACGCCCAGGCCGGGACCGGGGAACGGCTGGCGCTCAACCATGTTCTCGGGCAGGCCGAGCTCGCGACCCACGACGCGGACCTCGTCCTTGTACAGCAGTTTGACGGGCTCGCAGAGCTCAAACTGCAGATCCTCGGGCAGACCGCCCACGTTGTGGTGAGCCTTCACGCCGTCTTGGGACTCCAGGATGTCGGGATAGATGGTGCCCTGGGCGAGGAAGCTGACCTCATCGCCAACCTTGCGGGCCTCCTCCTCGAACACGCGGATAAACTCGGCACCGATGATCTTGCGCTTGGCCTCGGGCTCCTCGACGTCCACGAGCTTATCCAGGAAGCGATCGGTCGCGTCCACATAGACCAGGTTAGCGTCCATCTGGTTCTTGAAGACGTCGATGACCTGTTCGCTCTCACCCTTGCGCATCAGGCCGTGGTTCACATGCACGCAAATGAGCTGCTTGCCGATGGCCTTGATGAGCAGGGCCGCGACAACCGAACTGTCGACGCCGCCGGAAAGAGCCAGCAGGACCTTCTTGTCGCCGATCTGCTCGCGGATTGCAGCGACCTGCTCATCGATGAACACCTGGGCAAGTTCGGGAGTGGTGATACGCACCATGTCGTCGGGACGCTTGTTGGGATCCATGCAGAGCTCCTTCTCGATTCGATGGAAATGCGCCGCGCGTATGCAGACGCACCGTCATATGACCTCATTATATGCAGAACGAGATGCGTTTCCCATCGCTGCGACAGAGCTTTTTGCAGGGGCGGCAGTTTTTCTATATCCCAAGGTCAGCTAGACTTCGGTAGCCACCTTGGGAGCATCGCCAATAGACTCTTCCTTTATACGTTCGGCACAATCGTAGGCGATACCCACAAATTCCAGTCCCGAGCAACAAGAGTACAATTGCTGCTAGTGTTGCCAGCTGTTGGGAGATGGAAGATGGACTGCGATGGCTACCCATGCGTTCCCATGCCGTTAATGTGCACCGCCTTTGTGCCGGGGCAGATTGACGCTGCGGTTGCAGGCATTTCCGACCCCGATTCACGCGCCATCGCCACGGCAGAAGCGCTGTACTTTCGCGGACAGGCCGCACTCGCCGCCAAGACGGCGCACCCCTATCTTGACGTCACCGATCCCGCGCTGCGCTATTCCGCATGCTTTATCTGCGGATACGCCAGTCTGTCGCTCAACCGTATCGCCGACGCCCGCCGGTGCCTTGCGGGCATCCTCGATACGCCGGCCGACGAGGAATCGCCCGCCGTCCACGCCACGCATATCCTGTTCGCCTCGGCCGCGAGCGTCCTGCTGCACTTGCCTTCCCCGTATTCTGCCGAAGAGTTTTATCCACTTGCGGCGCACCTACCCGAAGGCCTGCGACTGTTCGCCAGCTACGTGATGGCGCACGCCTTGTATCTGCGCGGCGAATACGGCCGCAGCCTGGGCATGGCGGAAAACGCCCTAATTATGAAACAGGGAAGCTATCCCATCTCGGAACTGTTCCTGCACCTGGCAGCTTCCATGGCATGCATGAGCCTCAAGGACATCGACGCCGCAAAAGCGCATTTTGGAGCCGCTTGGGACATTGCGCGCCCCGACGGACTTATCGAGCTCATTGGCGAGCACCACGGCCTTTTGCAGGGGCTCATCGAGGCATGCCTAAAAACGCAATACCCTGACGACTTCGCACGCATCATCGAGATCACGTACCGCTTCAGCTACGGCTGGCGGCGCATCCACAACCCCGATTCGGGCGAGGACGTTGCCGACGATTTAACGACCACAGAGTTCACCATGGCCATGCTCGCCTGCCGCGGATGGACCAACGCTGAAATCGCAGGCCATATGGGAGTATCGCCGGGCACCGTCAAAAACCGCCTATCCGGCGTATACGCAAAGCTTGGCATCGGCACACGCGCCGAGCTGGTCGCGCACATGTTGCGTTAGCGACCGGGCTGCCAAGCGCATCGAACGCGTTCCGGAACCCGGCGCTTCGCTCGATCAATTTGGACATTTTGACCCTTGAACGGCACTACCGCCACGAAGCGTCTTCTCGCAAAATTGGATTATTTCCACCGATATTTGCGGGATGGGAGCCCAAGATGCTTGATCGCCGTTCGTTACTTGTTGCTGGAGCGTCCTCGCTGGCGAGCATTATGTTGCCTCGCGTGCCGGGAAGCGAAAATGCCTTCCTGCTGCCGTTCGCGCCCACCGCGGCCTATGCCGACGAAGAAGATCCCTTCAAGGTGCTCGTTCTCTCGCGCACCATGTTTGGTGTGGTCGTGGTCGACGTCGCCAACAAGAATACGCCCATCGCAGGTGCCCAGGTCACGCTCACATCGCGCTATGCCGTAGGCAAGCAGCTCACCGCCACGACCGATGACGAAGGCACGGCCATCTTTGAGGTCGCCCCTCTTTCGGAAGACTACGTGGACGAGGCAACGCTTCTCGACGCGTACGACTTTAACGGCGGCATCTCCATTAGCATGGCGGGCTACCGCGATGTCGAGATTCCCCTTGCGCGTATCCAGGGCGGCACCGCCATAACCGCGCCCACGCGTCCGCTGTCCGACGGCGAGCCGTACTTCCGCCAGCTCACATTCGACGAATGGGACATCCAGTACGCTGATGCCACGTTCATGGCATTGCCGAAGGACGACGCGGCAAACGACCAACCCGACACGCATGCCTTTATTGTACAGGCACATCTGCCACAGGGTGGACAGGCAACGCTGCACATCAACAAGGTAATGCCCGCCACGGGTAGCTCGCCCGAAACCGTCACGCAGATCGGCCAGATCAAGGCCAGCGCATCAGGCGCGGATAATCTGGCGACGTTCACACTCGAAGACAAGTTTCTCGACGCGGCATCGGGCCTTCTGGAGGAAGGGTGCAAGCTGCGCTTTGTCCTCGACTATCAGGGCAAAACCTACACGCTCTCATCCCCCATGGCCGTTGTCACCGCGCCGGCCGCAAAGGCGGAATCGGGCTCGACCACTATCGTCCCCACTACCATGGACCAAGAGGTCACTCCGTTTGATTTCCCCGCGGCGTTTCCCGGCATCGGCGGCAATAAGTTCACGTGCTGGATACCCACATTTCCGATCCTCTTCGATTTCTCGTTTGCTGGATACGTGCTGTTTGGCGGAGGATACAAACCAGCCAGCTATATGAACGATTCGGGCAATCCGGATCCGGAGTACTGGAAGAAGTCACCGCGCGAGTCGGGCGCCAAGCAGGCAAACCGCTACCTCGACGAAATGGAGGGGAAGTGGAATCAGTACAAAAGTATGAGTGCCGGTTCGGGCACCGATCCAAGAAACACCAAGCTCCTTCGCCACCATTGCACGCCGCTGTTCACGATGGATATCGCCACACAGCTGTACGGCTCGCTCGCCTACGATTGGGTGGGCAAAACCTGGGGTAACAACAACGACCCCGCATACGGCAATATTAAGGCCCTCTTCCAGGTAAGAACTGACCTCAATTGGACCGAGCAGTTTACCCTAGGACCGGTGCCATTTTTCCTAAACGTCAACCCTTGGGTGCTGGCGAAGCTGGCGCTCGCTGTGGGTGCCCACACGCACGGCAGCGGCGCGGCGTTTTTCAAGAACATTTCGCTCGACTATTCCAACACGTCGGGCTCGTTCACCATCCAGATCGGACTTGCCGTCACCTTTGGAGCCGGCGTTGCAGGCGTCGCTTCGTCTGCCGTGCGCGGTGCCGCATCCCTCACGCTGTTCATTGGGTACGAGAAGGCAGATGGACACCAGCTTCCGCGGCTGCGCGTGGGTGCAGACGTCGATGTCGATGTGATACTCCAGTTCGTAATGTTCAAGTGGACCACCAAGGCTTGGTCGGGGTCGTGGCCCACACTCATCGATTCGTGGAATATGTCGGTGAACAATGGCGACCAGTATGTGCTCCAACGCTCTGAGCTGGCATTGGGTGGAGATACGCCTTATACGCTGGATGCCTGCTTCGGCTCGGCCGGCAACGCCGAGGCAGGTGGTGTGCCGCAGTTTATCGCATCGGCCACCATCGTCACCAACGCCGAGCTGCTCGCACGCGCCGAGGTTAAGGCCACTGCCGTAAACGCCGCGCCTGTCGTGCGCGATTGGGATCAAGCGGTCACGCGCATTGAGCTCGAGACGAACGCGGAGAGCGACGACACGGGACAGGTCGAACATTTCGTCCACGCGCTGATGGAGAACGACGAAAATGCCGCGCCGATGTATGAGTACACCTACATCGGTCAGTCAACGAACGCCGTTGCGGACCCGAACGCCAATTCTGCCGGCGTGTCGGAGGACGAGCGTGGCGGCATAAAACCCTCGAGCGACAACGTGCTGTTTTCCGGCGTGCTCAGCGAAGCCCACATGAAGCTAACGATGATCGCCGGCGTAGAATGCCTGTTCCGTATCGCCTCGGTGCGCTACGGCGACAATGGCCGCTCGCGACTGGTGGTGCACACAAAGGCAAACGGCACGTGGTCCGCTCCCACGCCCGTGGACTTTCCCCTTGGGTTTGGCGAGGGCGACGTGGAGCGCGACGGCATATTCGATTACGACTTCGACGTGGTGGAATATACGGACGGAAGAGGAAACCAGGACGCCTACGTGCTGCTGGTCTCGGGCGAGCGCCCCGCCGGCGACAACACCCTTTTCGATACGGCAAGCACAGCCGGCATACTGTCCGTTGTGCGCCTGCGCATAAGTAATGACGAGATCCGCGTGGTGTCGCATACGTCATGGCGCAGCATCTCGCGCGGCCGCCTGCAAGAGGATGGCTACCATTGCCTGCAGTGCCCGCGCATCACGGTAGGCAAGACGCTGGTCGACGGACGCCTGTCGGGTGCCTACCTCCACCGCCGCGGAACCACCGCAGAGAAGGCGCTCGGCAGCGAGGCCGAGGTTGCGCTGGAATGCTTTACCCTGTGGTCGGATGATTTGGGCGACAGCCTGACGTTCCGCCAAGTTCTTCGCTTTCCGCAAGCACCGTCGAGTATCGAGCTGAGCGAGCCCGAGAATATCAACGGCAAAATGGTGGTGCCCGTTGCGTACGAGACCGCAGACGGTTGCGGCTGCGCATCGTACGCCGTGATCGGCCAGTCCATTGCGGGCTGGGGCGTTATGCCACCAGACGCCACGGTGCCCCATGCGGTGCCGTGGCCACAACATTCGGGCTTTTTGGCCACCGTCAACGAGCAGCTGCAGCATATTACTTGGACGCGAGGCGCATCGGCATTTGCAACGCAGCCCGTGGGTGCCGCAGGCTGTGGCCCGGCATCGTTTAGCGTAAGCAACAACGGCAGGTGCGCGCTCTATGTAGAGAACACCGATGGCAAGGTGGGGCAAACCTACGACGAAGAAGGCAACCCGGTAGCAGTAATGGGCAAGCACTTCCGCATCTTCGCCAGCACCTTGGCAGGCGATCTGTTCACGGAGCCGTTCGTGATGTGCGAGCTGGACCATCCCGTCGATCAGATAACGACATTTTTGACGTCGGGAGGCATGCTCTCCGCGCTCGCCACGCACATTGTGAGCGCGGAGAAGAGCGAGGCAGAGCTGCACGGCATCGAAGTGCCTCTGGTGGCGTGTGCCACTCCGACGGGCGCGGTCGCTACCTCGGGCGCGGTGGTGCCCGGAGCAGCAGGCGAATCCTTCATGGTCACGGTGCGAAACGACGGCAACACTTTGCTGACTGCCGGCACAATCGATCTGTACCGAGAGGGCTCCAGCCAGCCGTTCTCCAGCGCATCCATCGGATTCGGAGCGAACGCACGCATGGCTTCGATCTACGATCCAGAGCTTGCCGAAGACGCTTCGGCCAACGACATGGCACACGTAAAGTACGCGCTCGAGACGCTGGGCGCACGTTTTGCAACGCACCCGCTGGTAGCCGACAACGGCAACGCCGTGCTGGCACCGGGTTGCACGGCACAGTTCCGCATGAGCTTCGCCATCCCCGAGAGCTGGAGCGACGAAGTGGGCAAACGCGTCACGCTGTATGCGAAGGCGCGTAATCTGGTGGCGCTCGATCCCGTAACGCTCGAGGAGATCCAACCGGGCGCAAACTCGGCGCTGAGTGCCGTTCTGCACGAGCTTCATGTGCCCGACGCGGCATGCGAACGCTCAGAAGTTCAGGTCGGCGTATGCGACAGCGCGGATACGACAGGACTTCACGACGCCCCAATGACGGTAGACGGCGATGGTGGCTCGAGTGGAGGTGGTTCCGACGGAAGCAGCTCCGGTGGCGGCAGTGGCTCTGGCAGCGGCAAGGATCACGGCAATAACAAGCGCTCCAGAAAAGCGGGCGCGCTCGCCGGCACGGGCGACAGCAACGTCCCCCTAACCGCAGCCGCAGCAGCACTCGCCGCAGCTGGTGCCGGCCTTGTCGCCTACAGCGTCCGCCGCACGGCGCTCGAAAAAGACACCGCCAATGAGGTCAATTCGGATAGGCCTCGCTAGCTCCTAGTTACTTTTGTGTGAGACGCCGACTCGGCTCATCGAACACCAAAAGGGGCTGGCCCCGATAACTCGGAGCCAGCCCTGAGTCGCCTGACGTAAGAATCGCGGCGTTACTTGAGCTTCAGTGCCTCCATCATGGGCACGGCGGCATCCCAGTCGATCTTCCAGCCAATCGACACGCGGACGGTCTCGCCCGTCGCGGGAGCCGTCGCAAATAGCGTATGGCCGTTGTCGGGACCGGTAAAGCGCAGCCACGTTATGCCGTTGTACTCGACCTGGTCGGTTGTCGTTTCCTTGCCTTCATAGATCTGCTCCAGGCTTGCAACTTCCTCCTCCGGCGAGCGCGGGAAGATGCTGATGTTCAGGCGTCCTCCAGTCTCGTCGTGGAAGAAGTTTGCCTTTTCGTGCTCTTCGTTGGACGAATCCAGCGTGTACCCATCGGCGGCCTCGATACTGTACGATGCGCAAGCGATGCCGGTCATATTGGCCGCGTCACCAGAATCGGCCACGCCGCCGGCCGCCTTGAACTCCTTGGTCTCGCATCCCGTGGTGTCAAAATGCATGGCCTCATGATTCTTGGCGGGGGCGTAAGCGTCTACGAACTCGACAGTGATGGGCCCGTAGTACGCCGTCTTGGGGGCCCAGAAATACACGTACTCAACGGTCTCGCCCGGGCCGATATCTGGCCTCTTGGAAAGATCGATGCCCTCGTGAAGCTCATCGGGAGCCTCGCTTGCAACGTAGTCGAGCACGGCCGCCTTGCCGGAAGTAAACAACGGGTCGCCTGCCTCAAGATCGCCCTGGGCAGCATGCACGTTAAAGGAACTGAACGTCCTGTTCTTTGTGTTGTTGTTGGTAATCTTGATGTGCAGGTAAAAGCCGTCCTGCTTCTTGGCATCACCGCGATAGAACGTACCGTGAGCCACCGACTCATAGGTAATGCCTGCCACCTCGACCGTCTGCGACTCATAGGCCTTGGGCTTCTCGGCCTTCTCCTGCACAGGTGCGCTCCCGCCCGAGCCACTCGGCGCATTACCGCCGCAGCCGGCCGCCGTACATGCCAGCACGGCCGAAAGCGTCACGGTGGGAATTCCTAACAGCAGCTTCTTCGTCATGGGCTTCATCATCCTCACCGCTCCTTTCGGCTTGCAGCTCATCCGTTGCCCGAGTCCCAAGTCGACCCCGTGGCATCGGCTTCCACTATGAGCGTATGACGAAACACGACGCCGGCGAAGTGACCCACGGCCCAAATAACGACCCGCCAGCGTTCCTTATGGGCCAAAGGGACTCGCACACGCACGCCCGTGCCCCATAAAACGAGACGCTTGTCCCAATGTTCGATTCGATCCATCCGCAAACAAGATAGGGCGCCTCCAGCCGCCTTCAAACTTACTCGGACAGAACCGACTCGGTTTTGTCCGAGTAAACGAATCTCCATCGAACTCCGAACGATTGTTCGATGGATTTCGTGTTAGGTGGAATCGCCCACGGCCTGGGCTATGCTACCTTGACTATCTATATGACTTAAACGCAGCAAAGGAGCACCGAGAGAGCGAGTATGGCAAAAAACACCGCAAACTATGGTAACGACAGTATCCGCCAGCTCAAGGACGAGGAGCGCGTACGACTGCGCCCCGCCGTCATCTTTGGCTCGGACGGACTCGACGGTTGTGCGCATGCCGCCTTCGAGATCCTGTCCAACGCCGTTGACGAGGCGCGCCAGGGCTACGGCAAGCTCATCACCCTTACCGCCTTTCGCGATGGCTCTATCCAGGTAGAGGACAATGGCCGTGGCTGCCCGCTCGACTGGAACCCTTCCGAGAAGCGCTTTAACTGGGAGCTCGTCTTCTGCGAGCTCTACGCCGGAGGCAAGTATAACAACAACCAGGGCGGCGACTACGACTTCTCGCTCGGCACCAACGGCCT
The DNA here is from genome assembly GCA_905214905.1 of uncultured bacterium. Lineage (GTDB taxonomy): Bacteria > Actinomycetota > Coriobacteriia > Coriobacteriales > Coriobacteriaceae > Collinsella. Next base: position 19,351 of record CAJMNK010000022.1, read on the forward strand.
GGGCTCCTGCGCGACTCAGTACGCTTCCGAGTACATGGACGTCACCGTCTGGCGTGACGGCAACAAGTACTCCTTACACTTTAAGAAGGGCAAGGTCGTCGGGGCCAAGAAGAAGGCACTCGAGATCGAGCCCAGCGACGAGGACCGTACCGGCACCACCATCAAGTGGCGCCCCGATCTTGAGGTCTTTACCTCGATTAGCATTCCCCACGATTGGTATCGCGAGACCATGCGCCGTCAGGCCGTGGTCAACGCCAACGTGACCTTCCGCCTGCGCATCGAGGGCGACGATGGCGAGTTTTCCGAAGAGGACTTTTGCTATCCCAAGGGCATCGAGGACTACGTGCTCGAGAAGGTCGGTACCGACTACCTTACCGAGCCCTTCTTTATCGAGGCCGACCGTCGCGGTCGCGATCGCGAGGACCTGCCCGATTACAACGTAAAAATCACCGCTTGTATGTGCTTCTCGCGCACTTTCATGATGCAGGAGTACTACCACAACTCATCGTGGCTCGAGAACGGCGGCTCACCCGAGAAGGCGGCCCGCAGTGCTCTGACCAGCGCCATCGACGCCTACATCAAGCAACAGGGCAAGTACAACAAAAACGAGAGCGGCATCAAATGGCAGGACGTCCAGGACTGCTTGGTGCTGGTGACCAACTGCTTCTCCACCCAGACGTCCTACGAAAACCAGACTAAGAAGGCCATCAATAACCGCTTTATCCAGCAGGCCATGACGGCATTCTTTAAGGAGCGCCTCTCGACCTACTTGATCGAGAACAAAGACGCCGCCAACAAGATCATGGAGCAGGTGCTCATCAACAAGCGCTCGCGCGAGAACGCCGAAAAGACGCGCCAGAGCATCAAGACCAACCTGCAGCAGAAGACCGATATGGCCAACCGCGTGCAGAAGTTCATTGACTGCCGCTCCAAGGACAAGAGCCGTCGCGAGATCTACATCGTAGAGGGCGACTCCGCAGCAGGCGCCATTCGCACCTCGCGCGATGCCGAGTTCCAGGGCGTTATGCCCGTCCGCGGCAAGATCCTCAACTGCCTGAAGGAGGATTATCCGCGCATCTTTAAGTCCGACATCATCATGGACCTCATGCGCGTGCTGGGCTGCGGCGTGGAGATCAAGGACAAGCGCATCAAGAACCTGGGCGCCTTCGACCTGGACAACCTCAACTGGAACAAAGTCATCATCTGTACGGACGCCGACGTCGACGGCTATCACATTCGCACGCTCGTGCTCACCATGCTCTACCGTCTGGTGCCCACACTTATCGACGAAGGCTACGTGTATATCGCCGAGTCGCCGCTCTACGAGATCAACTGCAAAGAGAAGACCTACTTTGCCTACACCGAGCTCGAGAAGAACGGCATCCTCAAGGAGATCGGCGACCAGAAGTGTTCCATCAACCGCTCCAAGGGTCTTGGTGAGAACGATCCGGACATGATGTGGCTCACAACCATGAACCCCGAGACGCGTCGCCTGATCAAGGTGGAGCCCGAGGACGTCACCAAGATGGAAACCATGTTCAACCTGTTGCTGGGCAACGACGAGGCGGGCCGTAAGCGCCATATCTCCGAGCACGGCAAGGAATACCTGGACCAGCTGGACCTGCAATAGCAGCAAATCGATAACGACGGCCCACAAGAAGTTCAAGAGGAAATCGTGGCAAAGAAGAAGACGAAGAACCAGCCAAAGAAAAAGCAGGTCAACGCCGAGAACGTCATCGGCCTGCACTCCGAGGTCACCGACCAGCCGATCACGCAGACGCTCGAGGTCAACTACATGCCCTACGCTATGAGCGTCAACGTCTCGCGTGCATTCCCCGAGATCGACGGCTTTAAGCCCTCGCACCGCAAGCTGCTCTACACTATGTACAAGATGGGCCTGCTCAAGGGCGAGCGCCAAAAGAGCGCCAACATCGTGGGCCAGACCATGAAGCTCAACCCACACGGCGACGCCGCCATCTACGAGACGATGGTGCGCCTGGCCACGGGCAACGAGGCGCTGCTTGCTCCTTTCGTGGAGTCGAAGGGCAACTTTGGCAAGTACTATTCGGGCGACCTGAGCTACGCCGCCTCGCGTTATACCGAGGCCAAGCTCTCCCCCATCAGCGCCGAGATCTTCAAAGACATCGACAAGGACCCGGTCGACTTCGTTGACAGCTACGACGGTGCCATGAAGGAGCCGCGTCTGCTGCCCACCACGTTCCCCAACATCCTCGTCTCGGCCAATAAGGGCATCGGCGTCGCCATGGCGTCCGACATCTGCGGTTTCAACCTCAACGAGGTCTGCACCGCTACGATGCACTACCTGCAGGATCCCGACTGCGACCTGCTCGAGTATATGCCCATGCCCGACTTCTCGACCGGCGGCGAGATTATCTACCGCCGCGAGGAGATGGAGAAGATCGTCGAGACCGGCCTTGGCAGCTTCCAGATTCGCTCCCGCTGGCGCTGGATTCCCGAAGAGCGCATCATCGAGGTGTACGAGATTCCCTACACCACCAAGACCGATGTCATCATCGAGCGCATCGTCAAGCTCTCCAAGGAGGGCAAGGTCAAGGAGATCGCAGACATTCGCGACGAGACCGACCTTTCGGGTCTGCGCATCGCTATCGACCTTAAGCGCGGCGTCGACCCCGATAAGCTCATGGCCAAGCTCTATCGCTCAACCACGCTGCAGGATTCGTTCTCATGCAACTTCAACGTGCTCGTCGACGGCTATCCCCGTGTTATGGGCGTGCGCCAGATCCTGCACGAGTGGGTCAAGTGGCGTATTGAGTCCACGCGTCGCCGCATTAACTTTGACCTGGGCAAAAAGTCCGAGCGCCTGCACCTGCTGCACGGCCTTGAGGCAATTCTGCTCGACATCGACAAAGCCATCGCCATCATCCGCGGCACCAAGCTCGAGGCCGAGGTCGTGCCCAACCTTATGCGCGGCTTCGACATCGACGAGACCCAGGCCGAGTTTGTCGCCGAGCTCAAGCTCCGCAACATCAACGAGGAGTACATCCTCAACCGCACCAAGGACATTGCCAAGCTCGAGGGTGAGATCGCCGAACTTGAGGAGATCCTTTCGAGCGAGAACAATATCAAGAAGGTCATCAGCGACGAGCTGGCCGCGGTCAACAAGAAGTATGTGATGCCGCGCCGCACGGGCAGGATCGAACCCCACGAGGTCGTCGAGGTGAGCCTGGAGCCCGAGGTCGAGGAGTACCCGGTGACCATCATGCTCTCGCGCGATGGCTACCTCAAGAAGATGACGGACCGCGTGCTCAAGAAGGCCGCTACGCTCAAGTACAAGGACGGCGACAAACCCTTTATCGAGTTCCCGTCCTCCAACACCCACGAGCTGCTGGTCTTTACCAACAAGAGCCAGGTCTACAAGTGCAAGGTTGCGGCATTTGAGGACACCAAGTCGGCCCAGCTGGGCTCGTACCTGCCGACCGATCTTGAGATGGAACCCGACGAGAGTGTCATCTGGGTCATCGACCCCGAGGACTACAAGGCCGACGTGTTGTTCGTCTTTGAGAACGGCCGCGTGGTGCGCGTCGCGCTTTCTGGATACGTCACCAAGACCAACCGCAAACGCCTGAAGAACGCTATCTACGGCGGCAGCAAGCTGCTGTATGCCCAGGTACTCAAGGAAGATCGCGACATCGCACTGGTCTCGAGCGACTATCGTTTGATGAACTTCAACACGTCGTTGCTCAAGACCAAGACGACTACCAACACGCAGGGCGTCCAGGCCTTTACGGCCAAGAAGGGCCGCTCGGTCACCACCGTCGGCACAACCGAGGAGATCCTTGGCGCCGGCGTCTCCGCCGAGAAGTTCACCGCGCAGAGCCTGCCTTCTGCCGGTGCCCTCATGAAGGAAAACGACATGCCGAGCCTGTTTGACTAGGTACCACGGCAACGAGATCGTTAGATACTTCGCAAAGCGACGAGGCCCGGAACGCAACGGCATTGCGCCCGGGACTCGTCGTTTTTCTTCTCAACTATTTTTTAACGCAGATAAATTGATTTCTGCTTATTTTTCTGCGTAAAAAATGTCAGCGTCACTGCTGCGATGCCCTTTGGTCAGTCGTTAGCAAAACTTGCAAAAGTTAGCAAAACTTGCAAAAATTAGCAAAACCCGCAAAGGAGCTACCATGGAGTACAGCAAGAACCCCTTTACCCCGACGTTCGGAAGCGTCCCTCCCTTTCTAGCGGGTCGCGAGCATATCCTGCGTGACATCAACCGTGGCTTTATCAACGGCCCGGGAGATCCCAACCTGTCGACCATTTTTACTGGCGCAAGGGGAACGGGCAAGACGGCGCTTCTCTCGCTCCTTTCAGAAACGGCGCTTGAACACGACTGGATCGCAGCAAATGTCTCCGCCATGCCAGGCATGCTCGAAGATATTATCGAGCGAACCAAAGAAGCCGCAGATAGCTACCTCTCACAGCCTCACGCGCGCATAAACGGTGTTCAAATTGGCCCAGTGGGCATTGATTGGACATATGCTCAAGAGGCTCAGGGCAACTGGCGCACGCGCATGAATGGCATCTTTAAGCAACTCGAAAAACATGACATCGGACTTCTCATCACCATCGATGAAGTCACCGTCGATCTCGAAGAAATGCTTCAATTTGCCTCTGTTTACCAGCACTTTGTACGCGAAGGTAAAAAAGTTGCCCTACTCATGGCAGGACTGCCCTACAAAGTATCGGCTCTGCTGCGCAACGATTCCGTCTCGTTCCTCAGGCGCTCCCAGTACCATCAGCTGGGACGAATCACTGATGTTGAGATTGCAAACGCATTCCGCAAAACCGTTGAGGCCGGAGGCCGCTCAATCACGCCAGAAGCGCTCGAGGATGCCGTGAAGGCCGTCGACGGATTTCCCTATATGATGCAGCTCGTCGGATATCGCACATGGGATGTTTCGGAAAACTCGCCCCAAATCAGTACATCCGATGTCCAGCAGGGTTCCCTGCTTGCACGTATGGAGCTGCGCGATCGTATTCTCGAAACAACCTATCGAGAGCTTTCTGACAAAGACATTGAGTTTTTGCTCGCGATGCTGGCCGATTCTGGCCCCAGCAGGGTCTCAGAAATTGCCAAGCGTATGGGCGTCGCCAAAGCCAATACAAACGCCGCCTCCTGGAGGACGGCGTTATCGGGGAACGTGGACGTGGCCTCGTCGGCTTCGACATCCCCGCGTTCAGGGAGTTCCTGAGCGAGAAGGCCTCCTAGCACGCCAAGATTGCCCGCAAGGGCAACGGCGCATGGCAATCAGCATTCCTCTTGGTAAGGGCAGCAAGCATTTCCGCTAGTGTTGATTGCCATGTGCTCTTCTTGCCCTTAGGCGAGCTTGCGAGCGAGCTCTCGCACCTCTTCCAGCTTGGGCGAGGAGGCCATGCTGTCGCGCTCGGTCATGCCGCTAATGGTGACAATGCCCTGGTCCTCCCACTTGCAGTACGCGCAGGTTGACTTGTACATAGCGATCGCCGCATCATAGACGCCCTCGCTGTGGCTATCGAGCAAAAGGGCCGTCTTGGTGAACGGGAAGCCCGTAGCACCGAAGGCGTACAGGCGGTCGATGGCGGCCTTCTCCTGCGCGGTGATATCGAACCAGTAGATAGGCGAAGCGAAGACAACCATGTCGGCGTCTTTCAGCGACTCGATCACGTTGGCCATGTCATCCTTCTGCACGCAGACGCCCTCGTGGGCGAAGCAATACTGACACCCCAGGCAACCAGCGATTTTCTTGCTGGCAACGCGGACGACCTCGACCGTATTGCCGCTCTCGCGCGCGGTCTCGGCAAACGCCTCAACCATGGTGTCGGTATTGGCGCCCTTGCGCGGGCTGCCGCTCAATACAACGATTTTCATAGGATTTCCTCTCCTTCATGCTGCAGGCGCACGATGATTCGGGACAGGTTTTCGTTAGCACCCTCGTAGCGGTTCTCCGCCCCCCAAGCAATGTGTCCGCTACGAAACAATTGTCTTGTAATAAGCGCCGAAGTCTGCCAGCGAGTCCATGATGGGCATCATCTCGCGGCCGAGCTCGGTAAGGCCATACTCAACGCGGGGAGGATTCTCGCCATAGTCATGGCGAAAGACCAGCCCATCATCCTCCATCTGCCGCAGGCTGTCGGTAAGCACCTTCTGAGAGATCCCCTCCAGGTTGCGGCGCAACTCGTTGAAACGCCAAGGGCGTACGCGTAAGTTACGAATAATGAGCAGTTTCCACTTGCCGCCAATGAGCGCTACCGCCGTTGCGACCGGACACTCCGGAAGCTCCTCTTTCGCCATCATGGGAGACCCAACCTCCTTGACCATACCGGTTTCACAAAAAGGCACGCAGTTACAAATATGTGCGTACTCGTATTTGCATGCGCTTTCGCGTTGAATATATCTCACGCAGGAGATGCCTGCAAGGTAAATCAACCCCAAGAGAGGAACGATTATGGCTAATTATGCAAAGACCCACATCGGCAATGAGAGCCGCGTTGAGCTGCACGAGGTGCTCGGGCTTACCGGGGCAGAGGTGAGTATCAACAGTCTTCCCGCCGGCGCTGGCGTTCCGTTCGTCCATGCACACAAGGAAAACGAGGAGATCTATGGCGTGCTCGAGGGCGCAGGCTTGGTCACGATCGACGATGAGGATATCGAGCTTGCGGCCGGCGACTGGCTGCGCATTTCCCCCGCTGCGCATCGTCAGTTCCGCGCCGCGTCCGACTCGGGGATCACATACGTCTGCATTCAGGTCAAGCAGGGATCCCTCGATGCCTTCACGGCCGACGACGCCATCATGTTCTAATTCGCGCTTAATCTGCAAGGGGCCGATATCGCCCGCAGACCCCCTTCGGAATAGGCGCTGAGCAGCTCCTGGGCGTGGGCGAACTCGGGTCCCCGCCTCCAACCGAGCAGGCGGTTGACCGCGAGATTTCCCTGGACGTTGTGGACGAAGAGCAGGAAGGCGTCTTCGCGTGAAAGCCCTGTTTTCTCCATGACCCAGGGAACCATCTGCTCCGCTCCGCGTTCTATGACGCGCTGGGCTACGCGAGCGTATGCGTCGCTGTCCGAATAAAGCAGGCGATAATCGTCGTCTGCCGGCGGACACTGGCAAAGCGTTGCCGATTCAACCCCCTCAAGCGGGGGAGCCGCTGCCAATGCCTCGTCGATAAGCGCATCGAGCAGCGCGTACTTATCCTCGTAATGCAGATAGAACGTTCCCCGGTTGATCTCGGCGCGGCGGCAGATGTCCGCCACCGTCATCTTCGCGAAGCCGACCTCGGCCAGCAGCGAAAAGAACGCCTCCCGTATGACCGAGAGCGTATAGCGTCGGCGACGATCGATCTTCCCCGATTCCATGGCCCCTCCAATTGCAGCGCTCAACAATATCCAGCAGCCGCTCGTTTATCAACAGCAGCTTGAAGCCGTTCATTGCTCTTTAGCAAATCGACATGGATACTTTTTATAGACACCTGTTTATAATAGCTGAAAGGGAGCACGGATGACCCTGTACGAGAAGCTCGGCATCGGGCTTGTCAGCCGATCGTTTTCCCATCGGGCCGTCTATCGAAACGGCGGCACGTCATACGATTTGAGCGATTGCGAGCCTGCTGCTTGCAAGCAAGATATCGAGGCTTTTGCCCGCAAGGTGGGGGAGGCTGATTGCGTGTTTACGGGAGAGGCAGGTAGGCAGGCGTTATGAGCATCTGCATCAAAAATCAGATTCAGAATATGAATATCGTCATCGGCTGCACGGTGGGGTGTCCATATTGCTATGCCCGTAACAATGTGAAACGTTGGCATATGATTGACGACTTCGCTGATCCTGCGTTCTTCCCGAGCAAGCTCAAGATGATGGAAAAGAAACGCCCGCAGAACTTTCTCCTTACCGGCATGAGCGATCTCTCCGGGTGGAAGCTGGAATGGCGAGACGAGGTATTTGCAAAGATCCATGAGAATCCACAGCATCAGTTCCTGTTCCTGACCAAGAGACCCGATTTGCTGGATTTAGATACCGACCTGGAAAACGCATGGTTCGGCGTTACGGTGACGAGGAAAGCGGAGCTGTGGCGTATCGACGCCCTTCGGAAAAACGTCAAAGCAAATCACTTCTTCGTTACTTTTGAGCCGCTATTCGACGATCCCGGTACGGTCGACCTTTCCGGAATCAACTGGATCGTCGTCGGTACCATGACCGGGGCGCAGAGCAGGAAGGTTCATACGGAGCCGGAGTGGGCATGGTCTTTGACGGACCAGGCGCACGCGCTTGGCATTCCAATGTTTATGAAGGAAGACCTCGTCTCTGTCATAGGGGACGAAAACATGATTCAGGAATTGCCGGAAGAATTCGAAAGAGTGCTGGAGGTGCAGAGAACATGGCAGAAGTGATCGATGGAATCCTCATCAATGAGGTGGAAGCAAAGAACATCATGACCAAGTCCAGCCTGCCGGTAGGCGGCTACTCGGTCAATCCCTATGTAGGCTGCACGCATGCCTGCAAGTATTGCTATGCCTCTTTTATGAAGCGCTTTACCGGACACAAGGAGGAATGGGGCACCTTTCTTGATGTGAAGCATTGGCCGGAAATCAAGAATCCGAAGAAATACGCTGGACAGCGGGTGGTTATCGGTTCTGTGACGGATGGCTACAATCCACAGGAGGAGCGATTCGGGAATACCAGGAAACTCCTGGAGCAGCTGATTGGCAGCGATGCAGATATTCTGATCTGCACAAAGTCCGATC
>CAJMNK010000023.1 GCA_905214905.1 uncultured bacterium
GAGCCAGTCCCCTGGCTCGCCCGCTTTCAATCATGTAAATCGCCGTATCTACTCTGCAGACGAAGATCCACCATCAACGATTGCCTGCTCGGACTCAGGAATCCCATCGGCACCCGTACTCTGTTCTTGCTCCACCTCTTCGCTGATTGCGGAGGCGGGGGTCGAGCCCTTTGCACCCACGATGTAGGCAGCCCCAAATCCTAACGCAATGGCAATCAAGGTCAAAATCACGTAGACAGGCCAATGGCGCTTAATATACGAAAACACGTTGACTCCTTAGAGCTCCGTCTACGAACGGCGGATAACCTCGGTCGCGACCTCGGATACCGTGGCAATGTTCGTCGGGTTGACATTGTGGGGCAGGTCGTCCTCGGTACGAGCGCAAGCCAGACGCGTGCCGTCCACGCCGGCGATGGTGAGGGCTCGGCGGCTCGCCTCGAGCGCGGCATAGGCATCGGTCTTGGCATAGGGCATCTCGAGCGCGCCACAATCGACATGGAACGACTTGCACACCTTGCTGACCAGGTTCATGATGCGGCGATCGCCCTTGAGCAGCTGCTGTTCGCCCTCGACCGTCACCACCGAAAGCCTACCGGCGCCGACGGATTCAAGATTGATGAAGAATACGCCGCGGAGCTTATCGCGATGCGAAGCCAAGAAGGCCTTCATGCCGGCGCCATCACAATCCGAGGCGCCCGTTGCCACAAACCAGATATCGTGACCAAGCAGCTCATCATCGCCCATAGAGGCGACAGCCGAGAGCATATCTTCGGAAGAAGCGCCATCGGAAGACGTAGCGCCGCCCTTCCAGCCATCGTTATCGTCCTCGAAGTTATCCCACGAACCGATACCGCGACCGGACTTCTTGGCATCGTAATCGTCTTCGACGCCCAGCCAATCACTCATGCTGTCCTGCTCGTTTTTCCTTTTACGACCGAACAGGCCACCCCGGCCGCGTTTGCGAGACTTGGGTGCCGCCGGGGCGGGAGCCGAAATGGTCTCGATCGGCTGCGCGCCCGACGCAACGGGCATAGAAGGCGCAACGGGTGCCGATGTGGGTTCGGGACCCTGGGCAGTAGCAAAGGGGTCGTTGACCTGGGCAGAGGGATCGGGAAGGTCGAACAGCGACGTGCGAGACGCAACGTTTGCCTGCTTCATAGACGGCAGCGACGGATCGGGGACCGAAGCCAGCGGAGACGAGGAAGGTGCAGGCGACGGTGCCGACGCCGGATCGGGAACATTCATCTGCGGACGCGGCGATGCCTGGGAGGAAATCTGGGCCATAAGGGAATCGACCGTTTCGTCCTGGGCGGGAGCGACATTGGCAACCGTGGCACCGGAACCACTCGGGGTCGGCATGGTGAAAATCTGCGTGGAGTAAGGCCTCGACTCATCCGTCTCGGGAGCCTCGGAAACCACAGGCACTTCCTCCTGCTCGACCTCGGTCGAATCATCTTGCTCGGCTGTCGCGTATTGCTCTTCGTCAGAGTTGGCCTCGACGGGCTCGTCCTCGGCGGCATCTTGGATTTCGGCAGCATCGATAGGCTCGTCATCGTCTGCCGCGTCGCCCTGCTCATCGGAAACAGGAAGGGGCTCGGCAATCGCGGTGCCCTGCTTTTCAAACGTTATCGTGGAATCGAACTGCGCGGCATCAAACGACATGGTGCTATCGACGTGCTGCTGAGCCTCGAAAGACGTTGTTGCCTCAACAACATCCGCTGACGTCGGTTGCTGGGACTCAAAGGACGTCGTAGCTTCGGCAGCGTCGACGGGCCCGGACTGCATAGCCTCGTTCTGCTCGAACTCTTGCGCCGCGCGCTCACGTGCCGCCTCGGCTGCCTGCTGCTGAGCGATAGCCTCCTGCTCGGCAGCCTCGCGTGCGGCAGCGCGCTTCTCCTCGAAATCGTCGACAAATTTCCTGCCCTTTGCAAGCGCACCCTTAAAGAAGCTGGAAGCGCTGGCGCCAATCGAAGAGAACGCGGATGCAATATCGGCATGGGGCGTTGCCGCGGGAATCTCGGCCGAGAAATCAGTATCGCTCTCGTAAGACACGCGCCTCGGCTGTTCAACGTAATCGTCGTCAGACTCGTCCGCAACGTCTTGCGCCGGCGCGGCGGGAGCCAAAATGTCCAGTCCTGCCGCGGGATCAATCGCGGACACCGCCTCGGGCTCGGCAACGGCAGCGGTAACCGCGGCAGACTCATCATCCACGGTGACAACGGGGGCAGGCTCGGGCTCAAACGTCGGCTCCTCGCCCTCCTCGTAATCGAGCGTGCAGGACTCGGGAAGCATTCCGAGCGCACGGATGGCATCCGAACCAAAGCGGATGTTGCCGGCGGCATTGCGATAGAGCTTGGGCTCGGGCTCGGCCGCGGCAGGCTCCTCCGTCGGCTCGGCAGTGGGAACCTCGTCATTGAACTCTTCGGCCTGGACAGCCTGATTCTGACCATCGGGCACGATGGCGCCAATCAGCGTCTCGTCGGCAGACGCACCCTCAAAGCCCTCGATCTGCTCGTCGAAAGCCTCACCCTGTTCGGGCTCGGTTTGAGCGTCGGGAGCAATCGGCTGACCGAACTCGTCCTCGGCGTAGGTAGGCTCTTCGTACTCGATGGTGTTGCCGTAGTCGTTTTGCTGCTGGGCCGCGGCATACTCCGCCGCTGCGCGCGCCATTTCCTCGGCACGACGTTTCTGCTCCCCAAAATAGGTATCGAACGGAACATCGTCGGGAAACTCGTTTTCGCCCTGGAAGGGAGCAACGTTGTCCATAACGCCGAGCATAGCGGCGACAGAAGACTTGTTGCACACCGCACCGGACGTATAGGGAAGAATGTGGCGGTTAGAGATGATGTTTGCCGCATTGACAAGTGCAACGAGGGAAGCGAGGATCGCGACAATCCACAGCAGAACCTTGAGCGCGCCGGGGAGCGGCAGGATACGCAGGATGGCAACGGCAGCAGGGGCAACCGTGGCAACGGGCAGCAGCTTGGCGATGAGCGCACGATACGAAGCATAGGGCTCGCGGGCGAGCAGCTCAGCACGGGGAGAGTCGTAGTGTGCGACAACGACCACCGGGCGGTTGCGCGGAGACGCGAGCGGGCCCGAGGCCTTGTGGTAGGCGATGACATTTTGGCTCACGCCCGTCTTGCCCAGGCGCGAGACTACAGGGTGGCCCGTGCGCTCGAGCACGTAAAGAACGGCGCCGACAACGGCCAGCAAGGTGCCGACCAAGCCGATACCGCCGCCGATGCCCATCAGCAGGGCGCCGGCAAACGCAAGAATACCGGTGACGGCAAATGCCAACCTACTGGGCGCCGGGGCATTGAACTCCTGAACCTCGGGATCAAAGCCGTGGTTGCGGAAGATCTGAGCGATATCCTCGGCAGCCAAGCGCTCTTCTTCGCTGCATGCCGGCGTAATGCCGGTGTTCTGCAGCAGGTGGTTAATATAGTTCTGGGTGTTCGCCATGTGCGCTCCACATCCATAATCCGACAAATAGGCCCAATGCATGCACATTAGAACCGTATATAGTCGAAAGTATACCCCGAGCGAGCGCAAACGACCGAATTCGGGCCATCTTAACGCCCTGAGCGGACAAGGATATAGCCTAATCTCCATATCGGACTAAAATCATGGCAGCAAACCACCTTCTCATGCGAGGACTCTATGACGGCAAGCGACGCGACCGCAACAATTAAAAAGGGGAATTCGGAGCCCGGTTTCGATAAAACGGCTCAGCGCATCCTCAATCTTTTCTTTGTGCTCAACAGCTCCCCCGAACCGCTGACGACCGAGCAGATCGTCTTGGATTCTGACCTGGGATATGGCTCGGGCAACATCGACTCGGATAAGCGCAAGTTTCGGCGCGATCGTGACAAACTGCTCGAGCGTGGCATCTTAATCAAGGAAGTTCGCCCCGCCGGTGCGCAGGAGACCGAGGAAAGCTCGTGGACAATCGACCGCGAGCACACGTTTGCTGCAGGCGGCCTCATCACCGCAGACGACGCCGACATCCTACTCAACGCCATCGACCAGACGCTAACGGCCGGCTCTTCCACCTTTGCCGCGCCGCTTGCCGATATTCGCTCCAAAATTGCCTACCTCACCGGCATGTCGGCGGTGGACGAAGCACCGATCCGCCGCTCTCCCACCGTCGATGCGGTATGGAGCGCCTTTGCCGAGCGATGCGCGCTGCGATTTTTATATCAGAACGGACGCGGCGAGCAGAAAGAACGTACCGTCTGTGTCTACGGCATGTTCGAGCGCGAGGGCGCGGCATACTTCTGCGGCCTCGACAATGCCACCGACGACATCAGGACATTCCGCTGCGACCGCATCGTTCGCGCCTGGAGACCTTCGAAGACCTACGCCATCCCTGCGGATTTCAACCTCAACGATTATTTATTCTTTGAGTTCGATTTTGCCGACCGCCCACCCGTTGCGGCTACGTTCTCGTTCGCGCGTGATGCGCAGGCCGATATGATCAGCGGTCTCACACGCGGACGAGGCGAACTCATGCGCACCGAAGCAGGTTGGACCTGGACCGTTGACGTGCGCGACCTTGAAGCCGCAGCCTCGTTTTGCATGGCCCATGCCATGGATGGCATGAGGCCCGTCGCCCCCGATTCTCTCAAGCAGGCGTGGAATCACCTCATCGAAAGGACGGTGCACGAGCATGCCCGTGCGTAAACTCACCAGCGAGCAAAGACTCTCGCGCGCCATCGACATCATGGAGGCCCTCTACGCCGCCGGCGAGAATGGCATGACACGAGACGAGCTTTGCAGCCGCTTTGATATCACGGGAGCATCGCTCGACGAGATTCTCGAGATCGTCTCGACACTTGCGGACCGAGAATCGGGCGCACGTATTATCTGCGAACGCCGCGGCGAGTGCGTGGTCCTCACCGGTGATGCGGGGCGCGTGCTACCGCTGCGTCTGAGTGCCGCCGAGGGCGCTGTGCTCAACCATGAACTTGAATCATTGGGGATCGAGCCGCAGACGGCGGCTCGGATTCGACACGCTCTTCTACCCGAAGAGCTCGGCTATAACCAGCGCGTCTTTGACACCGTCGCCCACGGATCGCACTGGCAGCAGCTGAGCTGCGCCATTCGGGACGGCGTTCGCTGCCGCATCTCGTATCGCTCGATGGATGACACACAAGCGCGCGAGCGTTTGGTCGACCCCTTGCACATCACAACAAACGGCGACCAAACGTATCTGATTGCCTGGGATGTCGCGGTCGACGAACAGCGTACCTATCGTATGGATAAAATCGAGGTCCTGGTCTTGACCGACGACTCCGTCGTGCGCCACGAACCGGAGCCCGCGACCCTCCATGACTCCCTCGCCCAGGCGGAGCGGAGCACGAAGCTTCTCATGCCGCGCGCCTTGGCAGAGCGCCTAGACTGGCCCGGCATCATGTCGATTAAACCCAATGGGGCGGACAGCTCAACAGTAAACGTGCGCTACGGCTCCGAGCGCTGGCTGTTAAGCCAGGTAATCGCAGCGGGCGGGCCCATCCGCATCTTGGATGACCCCGCCCTGTCAGAGCACCTGTGCGATATGGCAAAATCCCTCGTCTGTCCGCTTTAGCGGCGCCGCTCGTGGCGTGCGCGCCACAGCTGTAGATAGTGCCCGATTTGTGCCGACTCGATGCGCTGATAGGAACTCGTGGGCAGCGACGTTAAGAATTTCTTGCCGTAGCCCTTCGTCACCAGGCGTGGGTCGGCCAAGATGAGTACGCCGCAATCGGTCGATGAGCGAATGAGGCGACCGGCTGCCTGCTTGACCTCGAGCACGGCCTCGGGCAGAGAGTAGCGCGCCCAAGCGCGGTCTTCGCGCAGATTGCGCTCGCATGAGAGCGGGTCTGTGGGGCTCGAGAACGGCAGCTTGGGGATGATGACGCAGCGCAGCGTCTCGCCGCTGGCGTCAAACCCTTCCCAAAAGGCCTTAAGCGCAAAGAGCGACGAGGTCGGTTCGTTGATAAAGCGATCGCGCAGACGGCGAGGGGACGAGTTGCGCTGCTGGCAGTTGAGTTCCAGGCCCGCACGAGCCATCTTGGGCTCGACGCGATCGTACAGCTCCTCCATGTCACGCCTGTTGGTGAACAGCGTGAGCACCGATCCGCCCATGGCAAGATGGGCGTCGACCAGCACGCGCTCGAGCGCCGTAAGATAGCTCTCGCGATCGCGCGGATCGGGGATATCGCCCGCAACGACTACAGCCATGTTCGAATCAAAGTCGTAGCTCGAATCCAAGTGCAGCGACGATGATGTCGAGGCACCGATGCGATCGAGGCCGACGGCGTGGTTAAAGTGCTCAAAGCTCTTGGAAACCGTCATGGTCGCCGATGCAAAGATAGCCGTGTGGACCTCGGGCAGCCACTCGGTTGCCAAGGCCTCGCCAATATCGATGCGCTCCGCGGTCATCGACTCGCCGCCGACACGCAGCCTGCGATTGACTTGTAACGAGTACACGTAGTGCTCATCGGTACCGTCAATGATGAGTTTGAGGTTCTCGGACAGCTCGTGTAGGCGGCGCGAGATATCACCCAGGTCGACAACAACCTCGGGCCTGTCGGCGGCGACGGCTTGTACCAGCGCGTCGACGCTCTTGTCAGCTTGTTCCAATGCGTCGATGGCAGCGTAGGCCGACTGCAAGAAATCATGCCAGTCGTCAGATTCGCGCAGCTCGGGGCCGATCCATAGGTTCGCATTGTCATAGCCCCCGCGGGCACGGCGGCCAAGCTCGCGAACGCCGTCAAACACATCGGCAATCGCCATGCTCGCACGTACAACCGTCGACGTCGCCTTGGCGGTAAGACCCAGGTAGAGCGTAGAGCCCTCCGAGGTTGCCAAATCGCGGGAAACCTGGCTCAGCGCACCGGTGCTCGAGCCGCCCAGGCGCTCAAACAGAACGCGCGATTCATCCGTCGATACCACGCGCGCCCATTGACGGCGTGCCTCGCGCTCGATGGAGTGGGCCTCATCGATCACCCAGTGACGAATCGGAGGCAAGATTCTGCCCTCGGCCGCAACATTGCGGAACAACAGGGAATGGTTGGTGACCACCACATCGGCATGCGCCGCGCGGCGGCGGGCGCCGTGGACCAGGCATTTATCGGGGAAAAACGGGCATAGGCGACGGGCGCACTCGCGCGACGCCGTCGTAAAGTCGGGACGGTTGACGCTGCGCCAGCGAATGCCAAGCGAGTCGAGGTCGCCATCGGCCGACTGACACACGTACGCCATGATGACCGCGACTGCCGTAAGCGTATCGGCAGGATCACGCTTGGTGGTAATCTCGACCTGGCCGCGGCTCATGCGCTCAAGCTTGCGCAAGCATGGATAGTGGTCATAGCCCTTGAGGGCGCAAAACGATAGGCCTCCGTCCAGCTGCTCGGCAAGTTTGGGCAGCTCATGATACATGAGCTGGTCGGCGAGATTATTCGATTTAGTCGCAATACCGACCGTGATGTTATTGCGGCGCGCAGCCTCGGCAAAAGGAACCAGATAGGCCATCGATTTACCGACGCCTGTGCCCGCCTCAATCACGCGATGCGTTCCCGTAACGAGTGCGTCACGGACCTCGAGTGCCATCGCGATCTGCTCATCGCGCGGCTCGTACGTGGGATACATACGATTAACCAGGCCGCCCGGGGCATAGTCCGCCTCGATTTCCTCGCGGCTCGGCATCTTAAGGACCGGCAGCTCGTCCGCATCAACGCGATCATCGGCCCGATCGGCCTTGAGTACGTCGGCGCGGGCGGCGCTGAGAGAGAAGATGGAACCGGGGTTCTGTCCCGCCAAGAACGAGAAGATGGGACGATAGGACCAGGGTACGTCGGGGTGCATGTCGGCCAAGCGCGCCATTAAGCCCTGGGGCAAGTCGGTGAGCGCCACGAGCAACACGCGCCATACGCCACACAGGGCGTCGACATCGGCGTTGGCGCGGTGCGACACCGAGTCGCAGCCAAACAGGTCGGCCATGAAAGACAGCTTATGCGAGGCCAGGCGCGGAAGCGCGATGCGCGACAGTGCCAGCGAATCGATCCAGATGTCGCTGACGTTAACACCGCCCTTGACCGACTCGATAAACGAACGGTCGAAGGTGGCGTTATGCGCAATCACCGGGCAGCCGCCGACAAAATCGGCGAGAGCGGCCACGGCCTCGACGGCCGATGGGGCATCTGCCACATCGGCATTTGTAATGCTCGTGAGCTCGGTTATCTCGGCGGGAATCAGCTGCTTGGGATGCACGAAGGTATCGAACCGATCGACAACCTCGCGGCCCGAAAGGCGGGCCGCTGATATCTCGATAAGCTCGTTGTCCTGCACCGAAAGACCCGTGGTCTCGGTATCGAGGACGATAACATCTTCCTCGATGAGACCAAACGATTGGGTTTTGGCGCGCTCGGCAAGCGTGGCATAGGAGTCGATGACAAACTGCGGCGTTCCTGACGAAACCGCGTCCTCGATTAGCATGCAACGCCCGCTCGACGAAGTCCCATACGAATCAGACTGTCACACACCTGCGGGAACGTCATGTCATCGGTGTGGCGAATCTCATCCGGATACAGCGATGTATCGGTCATGCCGGGAATAGTATTGGTCTCGAGGATAACGGGGCCGTCCTCGCTCACGATAAAGTCGCTGCGCGAGATACCCAGGCAGCCGAGTGCCTTATGGGCGGCACAGGCGAGCTCCTGAGCACGAGCGTAGTTCTCGGGCGAAATCTGTGCCGGAATGCGATGGATATCCGTGGGGTCGACATACTTCACGTCCAGATCATAGAACTCGCAGTCCTCGGGCTTACGAATCTCGACAATCGGCAGAGCGCGCACGTCATCCTCGCCGTACACGCCGACGGTGATCTCGGTACCCTCGATGCACTTCTCGACCAGCACTTTGTCTCCGTACTCAAACGCCTTGGCGATTGCCGCGGGCAGCTCGGAGGGCTCATGGACCAGGGAAATGCCATAGCTGGAACCGTTGACGGCCGGCTTCACAAAGCAGCGCTCGCCACAAACCTCGACGATATGATCGATATCGACTTCATCGCCCGCCTCGAGTGCGAGGCCGGGGGCAATGGGAATGCCCGCCTTGGCGTACAGGAGCTTAGAGACCTCCTTGTCGGCACCACAAGCGCTGGCAAGCACGCCTGAGGCCGTGTAGGGGATACCCAGGGTCTCCATGGCGCCCTGCATGGCGCCATCCTCACCGCCGGCACCGTGCATGGCGATAAACGCCACGTCAAAGCCACCGGTCGCCATGGTTACCATAAAATCATCGGCAGCCGTGTCGAGCAGCTCCACCGAAGTGTAGCCGGCCTCCTTCAGGGCCACCACGACGTTCTTTCCCGAATTGAGCGAGATCTCGCGCTCAGCGGAATGACCGCCCGCCAAGACCGCTACGTGCATGTTCTCTAGGCTTTTACCCGGCATGGGCAGACTCCTCCTCTATAATTTCTGCAGCTGATACCATATTGTAGCGATACCCTCTACGTTTCCCCAAAATCGAAAGGCTTCCATGAATCCCAGGACTAAATCTCAGGACATTCGCGACTTGAGCCAAAACGATATTCGCGAGCTTGTGACCGAACTTGGCCAGCCCGCCTTCCGCGCAAAGCAGCTCATCGAATGGGTCTTTGAGAAGAACGTTTGTTCGTTTGACGATATGACCAACCTTCCCAAGGCATTCCGCGAGCAGCTTAAAGGCGCTTTTGCCTTTGACACGCCGACTGAACTCACCAAGCAGGTTTCCAAAGATGGCTCTCGCAAGTATCTGCTCGAGTACCACGACGGAATTTCCGTCGAGACTGTCGGTATGCCCCGTCGTAACAAGCTTTCTGTCTGCGTTTCCACCCAGGCAGGCTGCGGCATGGGCTGCGCCTTTTGCGCTACTGGTCTCAACGGCCTCAAGCGCTCTCTGACCGCTCAAGAGATCGTCGACCAGGTACTTCATGTATCCAACGACTTTGGCGAGCGTGCCACGAGCGTTGTCTTCATGGGCCAGGGCGAGCCGTTTGCCAACTACGACGAGGTTCTCAAGGCACTGCGTATCCTCAACGACCCCGATGGCATCGGTATCGGCGCCCGTCATCTCACCGTCTCTACCAGCGGCGTTATTCCCGGTATTCGCAAATTTGCCGACATCCCCGAGCAGTTCACGCTTGCCGTTTCCCTGCATTCCGCCATCCAGTCGACGCGCAATAAGCTCATGCCCGGTGTTAAGAAGTACACGCTGCTCCGCCTTCACGAGGCGCTTCAGCTCTACACCGAAAAGACTGGCCGCCGCCCGACCTATGAGTATGCCATGATCGAAGGTGTCAACGATACGAATCCCGAGATGCAGGCACTCTGCGACTTCTGCGAGGGAACGCTGTGCCACGTTAACCTGATTCAGCTTAACGACATCGAGGGCAGTCTGCTCAAGCCGTCGCCGATTCATAAGGTCGAGGATCTTCAGCGCCGCCTTGAGTCTCGTGGCATCGAGACCACGATCCGTAATTCTCGCGGCAATGATATTGATGCCGCCTGCGGTCAGCTGAAGCAACGTTTCAAGGTCCAGAAGAACGCATAGGGGAGTCTGTGCCCCATAACGTTTCATGTGAAACATCCGACAGCCCTGGTTGCAAATAATGCAACCAGGGCTGTTTCATTTATATTCATACTATTGGATTTGATTTCTTAAAGCATAGTTTTACGGCCAAAATAAGGGGTCCTTGTCTCATGAATCAGACAAGGACCCCTTCAAAACAGGCAAGTAATTGTTAGGTACCTAATAGCCAACATATTCCCACTGATGGTTAACCCAGTCTTGGTTAATCTTGGGATTCTTAGTCACCTGAGCAGTGCGCATAGCGACATCTTCGGTCATGACATCCATTTTCTTCTTAGATGTATCGACGATATCCTGAGCGCCACGCAGCAGTCGACCGCGCAGTTCATCATCTGTCGCAATCTTATAACCCGCAAAAGCACCAGCGGCGACAGTGGTTGCCAATGCAATGACCGCGAGAACCTTACTCTTCATCCTGATCCTCCTGCCCAAATTGAATCATTTCGCCAAGGATACGGGAGAGCTCTTCTTCGTCTTTGAACTCGATTTCAATTTTATTCTTACCACGCGAGCTCTTCACACGTACATTCGTGTTGAAAACTTGACGAAGGACTCGAGCGGCCTTTTTGAATGACTGAGGTGTTGCTGGCCTCGGAGTCCTTGGTGTCTCTCCGGCAGAAAACAACGGAGCAAGATTTTCTGTCGCTCTTACGGAAAGGCCCTCTGCAACAACTTTCTCTGCAAGTCGAATACGCGCGTCTTCATAGGGAACCGCAAGAATCGCACGTGCATGACCAGCAGTAAGTTTGCCCTCAAAAATCATCTGCTGAACTACTTCGGGGAGATCGAGAAGACGCAGCGAGTTTGTAATTGCAGAGCGTGACTTGCTTACTGCTTTCGACAATGCCTCCTGGGTCATACCGCTGGCATCGATAAGCTGACGATAGCCCTTGGCCTCTTCGACGGGATTCAGATCAGAACGCTGAAGGTTTTCAATAAGAGCAAGAGCAAGCATCTCTTCATCATTAACATCTCTAATGATGACAGGCAGCTCTTCAAGACCAGCAAGCTTTGACGCCTGGTAACGACGCTCACCAGCGATGATCTCATAGCCGTTTCCATGCTTGCGAACCAAAAGCGGCTGCAAAACGCCATGTTCTTGGATTGACTCGCTCAACTCGCGAAGTTCAGTTTCGTTAAAGTGAATTCGCGGCTGATTAGGGTTGGGAACAATATCCTCAATAGGTAGTTTCGTTTCAGATGCAGCCTTTGAAGCGGATGCAGCCGAACCACCGGTCTCATACTCGGCCTCTGAGACCAAAGCATTGAGTCCACGTCCCAATCCGCCACGTTTCTTTACACTAGGCACGCTTGATCACCTCTTTTGCAAGGTTCATATACGCTTTTGCACCCTTATTTTGAGGTGCATAGGTAATTACCGGTTCTCCAAAAGACGGAGCTTCGGAGATTTTAACCGTACGGGGGATCAGCGTCTTAAACGCCTTATCACCAAAGTACGATTGAACCTCCTCAACAACTTGATTCGATAGAGAAGTACGCGAGTCATACATGGTCATAAGCACACCATAGGTGTCTAAGCTCTTGTTCAGACGTGATTTGACCATTTTCATTGACTCAAGCAGCTTTGTAACGCCCTCGAGTGCATAATACTCGCACTGGATCGGAATCAAAACACTGTCTGCCGCGGTTAAGGCGTTGATAGTAAGCAGGCCGAGCGAAGGGGGACAGTCAATGAAAATAAAATCGAATCCGTCCCGAATCGGCTCAAGCAAATCTTTGAGGCGGGTTTCACGAGCGATTGCGCTTACGAGCTCAATTTCCGCGCCTGCAAGCTGAATTGTAGCCGGAATTACGAATACCTTTTTGCAATTTGTATCAAGAACAAGCGATTCTGCCGGCACATCATTCAACAATGCATCATAGATGCATTGATCCAGGTCTTCTTTTTCAATTCCGAATCCACTGGTGCTGTTTCCCTGCGGATCAAAATCGACAATCAGTGTCTTACGACCCTGCTCACCCAGTGCTGCTGCAAGGTTTACAGCCGTCGTCGACTTACCGACACCGCCTTTTTGATTGATGATTGCAATGATACGCGTGTCTTTTGCACTCTTTGAACGCTTAACGTCGCGAAATCCCACGGTCCCTCCTGGTGTGTATTAAAGCTGTCAAACGGAGGATGTTTCACGTGAAACATTCCAATTCGATATCAACCGCCATGTTTCACGTGAAACACTGCAAGTTGTTAGTATCCATTATGTTTCACGTGAAACATCTAGGCAAGCGGATTCTTCTTTGCCATGCCATTTGCACGAGGCAATGAGACAGATGCTGGATGACTCTTCTTAAGAACAATGAACTCCCTGTGGCCCAAGCCCTCAGGCAAATCGATTGCGTCATTCAGAAGCAAAGTGAAGCCGCAAATCTTAGCTGCTGACATGCCAGAAGCAAGCTCCTCATCCGATGGATTGCCCTTGGTGATAACAAATAGACCTCCATCCTTGAGGAACGGAGCCGCATACTCAACAAGAATCGGTAGAGGGGCCAGTGCGCGGGCGGTTACGACAGAGAACTGCTTCTTATGGCCTCGAGCATATTCTTCAAGACGATCATGAACCGCATGAGCATGTTTCAATCCAAGCGCATGGACAAAGGAATTGACAGCATCAACCTTCTTGCCAACAGAGTCAATATAAGTAGCTTTACGATGCGTGGCTATGGTTAACGGAATACCAGGGAAGCCCGCACCTGTACCCATATCGAGCAAAGCTCCCTCTGGAGCCTTATTGATATAGGGGAGTAAAACGAGTGAGTCGAGGATATGAAGTACTACAGCATCTTCTACGTTGAGAATACGGGTGAGATTGGTTGTCTTATTTGTTTCCAAAACCAAATCCAAATGCTTAATACATTTTCTCAGCTCAACATCAGTTACGCTCAAGGAGTACTCTTTGCAATAGGAAGTTAGGCGACTCAACATCTCGTCAGCTTGCTGATCAGTAAGTACTAACAACGAAAGCTCCTTTCTGACAAAAATCAGTGTATCGAGAACTTTTGACAAAAAAAGGGGACGTGGAAACCACGTCCCCTTAGCATAAGCTCGAGTAGATTATCGAGCAACAATCACCACATGGCGATCAGGGTCAGAACCCTCAGAATGAGTATCGACGGCATCATTGCCACGAAGTGCAATGTGAACCAGTCGGCGCTCGTAGGCATTCATGGGCGGAAGCGAAACACTCTTATGAGTGCGGATGGCACGCTCGGCAGCAGACTGAGCCATGGAGGCAACCTTGTCCTGACGGCGGCTCTTGTATCCCTCGACGTCCACTACAACCGGATACCTAAAGCCAAGCTTGCGGCTCACCAGCAAAGAGAACATAACCTGAAGGGCATCAAGGGTGCGACCATGACGGCCAATGAGAACAGCAAGATCGGGAGCCGTTACATCCAAAATCAGCTCACCCTCGTCGCCCTCATACTCATCGATAGGAGAGTTGGCGGCATCGAAGTGCGAAAGGATGGAACGCAGGATGGAAATCGCAACATCGGCAATGGTGTCGAGCTCCTCATCGGTCAGCTCTTCACCAGCCTTGTAGCGCTGTGCAATCTCGGGATAATCGCCCGCAACCTGCGGGGCAACCTCCTCAAGCATATCCTCGACGATCTCTTCAGACATAACGTACTCCAAAAGTTAGGTACCTAAATAAGATTGATATCCCGCTACTTCTTCTTGTGCGGGCGCGGCTTCTTCTCTCGACGAGTGACCTCAACCTGCAGCGGCGCGTTCTTAAGACGCTCCTCCTCATCGGCCTTCGCCTTGTCGATGACCTTCTGCGTCACAAAAATCTGCTGGATAACCTGCCAAGCAGACGAGACGTCGTAGTACAGCAGAACACCAACGGGAAGGCTCCAGCCCATCCAAAGCATCATGACCGTCATGACAACGGCCATCATACGCATGCTCTGGGCCTGCTGGCCGGTCTGGTTGCGCGACATATAGAGCTGCGGAATCAGGGTCAGGACGGCGAACAGGATCAGGCAGACCAGCGCAGGCAGTGCAACCATAAAGCCATCGGCAAAGGAAGCGCTCGGCGTGGTGGTCAGGTCGGGCAGGATGTTGAAGAACGAGAACGTGCCCTCGTTAAAGTACTGCGGCAGGTTACGAAGCAGCGTAAACAGGGCAAACAGGATAGGCATCTGAATCAGAAGCGGCAGACAGCCGGACAGCGGATTGAACTTGTTCTCGCTGTAGAACTTCTGCATCTCCTCGGCCTGACGCTGAGGATCGTCGGCATAGCGCTCCTGGATCTCGAGCATCTTGGGCTGCAGCACCTGCATGCGAGCCGTCGACTTGGTCGACTTGAGCATGAGCGGCGTCAGCAGCAGACGGATGATGACCACCAGGATGATGATGGACAGGCCCCAGTCGACCGCAAAGGTCTGGATGAGCTTGAGCAGCTCGAAAAGGATGTTAACGATCCAATCCCACATGTAAGTTTTCCTCCGATAGCGAGTGCCCGCTAGGGCACAGGGTCATAACCGCCGACGTGCAGGGGATTGCAGCGAGCGATGCGCCTCACGGCAAGCCAGCAGCCTCTCAAAACACCGTACTTCTCAATCGCCTGGATGGCGTATTGCGAGCACGTTGGGTAATAAATGCAGGCGTCAGGCAATAAGGGCGAAATAACCTGTTGATATATGCGAATAGGAGCGATGGCAACACGTCGCAAAACGTGATTGCTCATCGCTCCTCCCCGGCAACGCCGGCGCGTTTCATAAGCGAACGCAACGCCTTGTCCATCTCCTGCGGCGAGGAAACCCTCGTCTTGGGAGTTGCGAACAAGATGATGTCATAACCCGCAACGGGAAATCCACAGCTGCGGGCGGCCTCGCGCATCACACGCTTAGAACGGTTGCGCACGACAGCACAACCGAGCCGTTTAGCACCAACGAAGGCGACCCTTCCGGAGTCGCCTTCGCCAACCGATTCACATATGGTCATTCGAATCAGAGGGTGATTGAAACGACGCCCCTGACTGAACACATGCTCGAAATCTTGCCGAGACTTAATAGTCTTCATGCGAGATGTGTGTATCGCTGCTAGACAGTGAGACGCTTGCGGCCCTTGGCGCGACGACGGGCGAGCACGGCACGACCACCCTTAGTGGCCATACGGGCACGGAAGCCATGGGTCTTGGCACGCTTACGCTTATTAGGCTGATACGTACGCTTCATCTTAAGTTCCTCCTGCTGCATTTCGAGTGTCCGCGGGGACGCGGACGCAGATATAGACACGTGAGCTTGAAGATTGTAGGGAAATCAATGTTCAAATGTCAAGAAATCAAAGGTAAAAGGTTGCGCAGTTCACACGGTTCCCCCATAAGCCAAGCTCGATTTAGCGGTGCATGGCAACTTTTCACGATATTTCATCGAGTTTTCAACAGGTCATGTTGGCAATGTTGAGAACTTTTCGTCCGTTTTCCAAAGTTTTCAACAGGTTTTGAAAAGTTGTCGAAAGATGAGAAACATTGCACAGTGAGCTACTATTTGTTCGAAACCTTATGAAAGATTGCGAGCGGCATGTCTGACGACTTTTACACCATGGTCGATTCCGGAGACCCGGCACCCGACAACGAGCACATCACCGGCGTGCGCGAAGAGCGTGAGGAAGGCGAGCAGACGACCACGCAGGCGCCAAAAGCCATGTACGCCGCACGCATCGCCGTCTATGACGACATGCTGTCGACACCGCGCGTGATCGTCATTGACCCGCAAGATGTCCGCACGTATTTGGAAGAGACCACCAACACCGTCTACCAGTGCATGAAAGAACAAGGTGGCCATATCTCGCTCATGGTCATCCGCGAGATTGTCGAAAACTTTATCCACGCGCACTTTGCCGAGCCCATCATCTCGATTCTGGACGGCGGAGACACCATCCGCTTTGCCGATCAAGGACCCGGCATCGACGACAAGGAGCGCGCGTTCGACTTTGGCGTTACCAGTGCAAACAGCAAGATGAAGCGCTATATCCGTGGAACCGGAGCAGGGTTTCCCATGGTGCAGGAGTATTTGGAAAACGCCGGCGGTGCCGTATCCATCGAGGACAACATGGGCAACGGCACCGTGGTTACGGTAAGCCTGAACCCTAAACGCGTGCAGGAAATCGAGCGTGCCGGCGGACGCGGTGCTGCCGTGCGGCCCGAGACGGAGCACCCCACATATCCCCTGCCGGGAGCTTTTGCGCAGCAGCCCATGGCAACGCAGCAGATGCAGCCCCCCGTGGGACAGATGCAGCAGCCCGGAATGCTTCCTACACAAGAGCCCCAGGCGACATCGATGTCGATGCCGCCAAACATGCCAGAGACCATGCCGCTGGCGGATCAGGATGCAGCAGCAATGCAGCAGGCGACGGGGGCACCGGGTGGCCAGCAAATGGGCTATCAGCCGTACCAACAGGGATATCCATATCAGCAGATGCCGCCACTGGGGTATGGCCAGCAGTTCCCGCAACAGTACCAGCAGGGATATCAGCAGCCGTACCAGCAGATGCCGCAGCAGCAGTACAACCCTTGGGTCCAGCAGATGCCTCCGCAGCCTTACCAACAGTGGCCTCAAAGTTTTCAACAGCAAATGCCGCCGGTGCAGAGTTCTCAACAACCAGCAGCTCAAATGATGTATCCTAATGCAGCAAATCAGTATGCGCAGCCACAACCGGACGTGTTCGTAAGCGATCGCGGCAACGCCGCGCTGGGCTATCTGGCGCAAAATCAAGCGTGCGGTGCAACCGATCTGGCGAGGGCGTTTGGAAACTCGGCCCCCACTTGGTCACGCACGCTCAACGACTTGGCGCAGGCCGGCTTGGTCATCAAGCATGGCCAGAAATACCATCTGACCGAACTCGGCGCCGCTCGCGTGCGAGCTCAGAGCTAAAGAACGGGAGAGACAGTGGACGAGGAAGCAAGCATCATCCTGGGGGATGCCATCGCCTTTTGCCAGCGCGACGGCCAAGATGCACGCCTCATCAACATGCTGGGGCAATCGCGCGCCATAAGCCTGACCGAAGATACGCTCACGATCGAGGCCCCCTCGCGCTTTGCCATCGCGCAGCTCAAAAAGCATCAGCCGACTATTGAGGCCTATCTGGAAGAAATCGCCTTTGCGCCGATCGCGCTCGACATCGTGGCACCGCAAGGCGCAACGGCCGAATCCTCTGCCGCGACGGCGCCCGCCACGGCTCCTGCTGCGTCCCCGGCGGTGCCGGCCTCCGCAGGCGACGCGCCGACAATCGAGCACCAGCACGGTGATGTTTCCCGTGAAACCATGGCACCATTGCCGACCGCGGCGGCGACGTCAACGAACGCACCCGTCACGCACATGCCCATCGCTCACGACGCAGCGGCGAGCGCGGATTCGGGCATTGCAATCAAGAACACGCTCTCGGCCGATGATTTTCGTCGCATGATGAACCAGATGAAGGGTGGAGCGCCGACTAAATCCACGCAAGCTGCGACCCCCGCTTCACCCATGCCAGCACCGACCGTGCCGGCCGAGCAGAATACGGATGGAGCCCCACTCGCCGCGAACTCAAAATTTACCTTTGAGAACTTTGTCTACGGCCCCGAGAACAGCCATGCCTATCGCTCGGCACTCAAGTTTGCCGCCCTTGCGGACGAGCGCGGCACGTGCACATCGCTGTTCATCTACGGCAAATCGGGCCTAGGCAAGACGCACCTGCTGCTTGCCATCAAAAACGAGCTCGCCGAGAAGTCGCCCGAGATCAAGGTCAAGTATGCCAACTCCCAGGCATATCTGGACGACCTGATGACCGAGTTCGACCGCCAAAAGAAGAGCAACACCCCCATCATGCAGGCGTACCACGGCGTGGACGTGCTCATCATCGATGACATCCAAAACATCATCGGCAAACGCGCGAGCGTGGACTACTTCTTCCAGCTCATGGACGAGTTCATCCGCAACAACAAGAAGGTCGTCATCGCGGCAGACCGCGCCCCCAAGGACCTGAGCATGGACGAGCGTCTGACCAGCCGCTTCAACGCCGGCATGCTCTGCCTGGTCGCAGAGCCCAGCTACGAGATGAAATACAAGATCTTGCAGCGCTATTACGAGAACACCATCGTCGCCGCTCCCGAGGCAGGCGACGACTCGCTGCTGGCGGCCTATGGGGGCGACAGCGGGCACCTGACCGACGAGCACTTTAAACACATGGCAGAGGTCTCGGGCACCAACATCCGCGAACTCGAGAGCTTTTGCGAGCGCTGCGCCGGCGAGGCGGGCGACCGCGAGCGCGAGGGCGGGGAGCTCACCTTTGACGATATCGACGCCATCGCCAACCAGTACTTCGACACATCGGCCAAGAAGATCAACGTGCAGACGGTCCAGTCCGTCATCGAGGAGCAATACGGTGTGACACACGAGGAACTCATCGGGCCTCGCCGCAACGCTAATATCGCCAAGGCGCGCCATATCGCTATCTACCTGGCGATCGAAATGTGCGAGATGACGACGACGGCCGTGGGCGCCGAGTTTGGCAACCGCAACCACTCGACCGTCAGCACGAGCTATAAAAAGGTTCAGAAGATGATTCAGGAAGACCGGACTGTCACCGAAGACCTCAAGTCGTTGCGCGATAAAATTACACTGCGCTCGTAGGTAAATGGACACAGCTGTTGAAAACTTGTCGAAACGGCGGTTATAAGGTGTCGAAAACTCGAGTCGCGGTGATGAAAAGTTTTGCGCAGGTTTTGAACGTGGAAAACATACCCGGTTGCACACAGGTTCCTGTCGATTCTCTATTTAGGGCTGACCTGCACTTTTAGGAGTAATCAACAGTTTCGTCAGTACTATTACTATTATTAAGATATTTATATCTATAGAAAGGTATTAAAAGATGAAGTTCACCGTCAGCCAGAGCTCGCTTACGCAAGCCATCGGCGTCGTTATGAAAGGCGTCGCTTCGGCATCCACCCTTCCCATTCTGTCGGGCGTGCTCGTTAAGGCACAAGACGGCATCTTGGAATTCCAGACCTCCAACTACACCATCTCGATTCGTCATCGCATTGCGGCCCATGTCGAAGAGGAGGGCGAGATGGTGATTCCCTGCAAGATGCTCTCCAACATCACCAAGACCCTTCCCGATGCCCCGGTCACCTTTGAGCTGTCCGAGCGTCAGGTTTTGATTGGCTGCGAGAAGAGCTCTTTCCGCCTCAACACGCTCGATGCCAACGACTTTCCCGAGTTCCCGGCATACGCCATCGAGAGCGCCGTCGAGCTGCCGACCGATATCCTGTCCGAAATGGTAAGTCGCGTATGGCGTGTCACCTCGACTGACAAGGCCCGCCCCATCCTGGGTGGCGTGCACATGAAGGTCGAGAACAACACTGTGCGCCTGGTCGCGACCGACTCCTTCCGTCTGGCCGTGTGCGATACGCAGGTCGAGACCTCGACCCTCGAAGGTTCCTTTGAACTCAACGTGCCTGCCGACGCCTTCAACGACGCGCTGAGCATCATGGCGAGCCAGGCTACCATCATGATCGGCGCCACCGACACCCAAGTTGTCTTTGAGGCCGGCAACACCACCTACGTGTCGCGCCGCATCGAGGGCGTATATCCCAACTACAAGCAACTCATCCCCGATTCGTGCGTGACGAGCGTCAAGATCGACGTAGCCGCCTTTAACGCCGCCCTTAAGCGAGTGGCCGTTATCGCGAGCGCCAACCCCGCTGTCAAGTTTGAGATTGACGTCGAGAACGGCCAGATGGGCCTGTCCTCCATTTCCAACGACCAGGATCTGGCGCAGGAGACGATCGATGTCGAGGCCGAGGGCGAGTCGGGCACCATCGCCTTCAACTACCACTACATCTTTGGCTGCCTCAATGCCCTGTCCAAGGAGAAGGAGATCACGCTGGAGCTCAAGAGCTATTCGCAGGCTGGCATCTTCAAGTCCTACGACAAGATCAACTACCTGTACCTGGTCATGCCGGTACGCATCTAGCACTGCCCATGACCATGTTCGCACGCGATCTTTCCGTTGCGCGCTATCGCAGCTTCGACAGCCATCGCCTTGCCCTGAGCGACGGTGTGACAGTGCTCGCAGGTCCCAACGCGGCGGGAAAGACCAACCTCATAGAGGCGCTGCAGCTACTGACGAGTGGCGCCTCGTTTAGGCATCCGACCGCAGCCGAGCTCGTGCGCGACGGCGTGGGCTCATGCAAGGTCGAGCTGAGGCTCGAAGGTGATGGGCGCGTGCTGGACATGGGTCTGAGCGTGGAAGATGGCAAGCGTTCGTTTAGCCGCAACGGCAAGCGTTGCGCTGCGTCCGGCGTGCGCGGGGTGCTGCCGAGCGTTCTGTTTTGCCCGGACCACCTGGATATGGTCAAGCGGGGTGCCAGCGTGCGCCGCACCGCACTTGATGACTTTGGCGTTCAGCTGAGTGCGCGCTATGCCGATCTGGCCAGTGCCTACGGGCGCTGCG
Organism: uncultured bacterium; assembly: GCA_905214905.1. GTDB lineage: Bacteria > Actinomycetota > Coriobacteriia > Coriobacteriales > Coriobacteriaceae > Collinsella. Next base: position 21,077 of record CAJMNK010000023.1, read on the forward strand.
TGACCCAGCGCAATGCCCTGCTCAAGGAGACCTGGTGCTGCCGCGAGATGCTCGGCGCCTGGAACGAATCTATCGCCCGCGCCGGTTCGGCCCTGCTCGTGCATCGTCTGTCCCTGCTCGACCGGCTGTCGGGTCATGTGCGCGATGCCTATGGCCGCGTGGCATCCGGCGAGCTCGCCGGCGTGTCCTATGTGTCCACGCTTGGCGACCTGCCTGGCACCGAGGATCGCGACGAGCTCAGGGGCTGGGCGTATGAGCACATGCTCTCGGCGCTCGATGAGCGCGCCGACGAGGAGATCCGCCGCGGCGTGACGCTCGTCGGTCCGCATCGCGACGAGATTGAGTTTTCCGTCGCGGGTCGATCGGCCCGTTCGTTTGCCAGCCAGGGCCAGCAGCGAACGTTGGTGCTTGCCTGGAAGGTGGCAGAAGTGGCCGTGGCGCGCGATATCCTGGGCACCGCACCGCTGCTGCTTTTGGACGACGTGATGAGCGAGCTCGACGCCGGGCGCCGAGGCGCTTTTCTGCAGCTGATCGGTGATGATATCCAGACAGTCATAACCACGACCAACTTGGGGTACTTTACCGATGACCTGCTTGATCGAGCCAAGGTGGTGAGCATGGGTGAGACGTGCTAATTACGACCGCGAGAACGGAACGGTTGCCTTTGGCGGCTTTTTGGATGCCGAGCGTCAGCGCATCCTGGCGGCCGCGACACCTGAGCGCCGCGCGCAGATGGAGGCTGCAGAGGAGTCTCGTGCGGTCTATCGCGCCTGGAATGCGGTGTGCTCGGGCACGCGCGAGGGACGCCACGTGACGGGCCTGCGCTACCTGCCCGAGTCCAACGAACTGCTGGTGTACCTCGATTCGCCCTCATGGACGCAGGAGATGACACTTTTGCGCGAGATTATCCGCGCGCGCATGGAGCGCGCCGGCGCGCACGTCGATGGGCTGGTGTTCAAGACGACCGCCCCCGGCCACACACCGCCCGCTGCAAAAGAGCGCCTGCGTCCGGCCATGGCCGAGCGTCCGCCGGCTCCGCATGCCGACCTAAGCGATGCCGAACGTGCCGAGATCGAGCACCAAGTGGCACCCATCGAAGACCAAAAACTGCGCGAGGCCCTCGAGAACGCCATGAGAGCCAGTGCCGAGTGGGCCAAGGGCGTGCAGGGCAAAAAAGAGCCTTAAATCGCATCTGGTGGCCTTGTAGAGCCAAATACCCTCGTTCCCGAGGGTATTTTTTTACGATAAACTAGTAAGGCTGTACACATTTTCTTAACTGAAGGAGGACGTGTGGCAAACGAAAACGATTACGATGGCGGCGAGATTAAGATTCTCGAAGGTCTCGAGGCCGTTCGTAAGCGCCCGGGCATGTACATTGGCTCGACGAGCGCCAGCGGTCTTCATCACCTGGTGTGGGAGATCGTTGACAACTCCGTCGACGAGGCCATGGCCGGTTTCTGCACCGAGATCCAGGTGACGGTCCACGCCGACAACTCCATCACGGTCGTCGACAACGGGCGCGGCATCCCCGTCGACGAGCACCCTGTTAAAAAGATCCCGACGCTCGAGGTCGTCATGACGATCTTGCACGCCGGCGGTAAGTTCGATAACTCGGCCTATAAGGTCTCGGGCGGCCTGCACGGCGTGGGCATCTCCGTCGTCAACGCACTGTCCAAGCGCGTGGTCGTTCAGGTTCGTCGCGATGGCAACACCTACGAGATGGAGTTCTCGCGCGGCAAGACCGTAAAGAAAATGGAGGTCGTGGGCACCTCGGATTCGACGGGTACCACCGTCACCTTCTGGCCCGACGACGAGATCTTCGAGACCTGCATCTACGATTTCGATACGCTGCACAACCGCCTGCAGGAGACGGCGTTCCTCAATAAGAACCTCAAAATCGTGCTGACCGACGAGCGCGAGGCGACTCCTCATGTGGAGGAGTTTTGCTATGCCGGCGGCATCATCGACTTCGTCAAGTTCCTCAACGAGGGCAAGGACGTCCCCGAGGCCTTTAAGGAGCCCATCTACATCGAGGGCAAATCGGACCCGGACGCGCCTGTCGCCAAGATGGGCGAGGTCGAGGTTTCCCTGCAGTGGAATAGCGGCTACGGCGAGAACGTCATGTCGTTTGCCAACGACATCTACACTCCCGAGGGCGGCATGCACCTTGAGGGCTTCCGCACCGCGCTCACCCGCGTGATCAACGACTATGCGCGCAAGCAGAACCTGCTCAAGGAAAAAGACGCCAACCTGACCGGCGACGATGTGCGCGAGGGCCTATCGGCCGTTATCTCGGTCAAACTGCCCGATCCGCAGTTTGAGGGCCAGACCAAGGCCAAGCTCGGCAGCTCCTATATGCGCGCGCTGACACTCAAGATCGTGACCGACGGCCTCGCCGATTACCTCGAGGAACATCCCAAGCCCGCTCGCGAGATCGTCAAGAAGGCTCAACAGGCCTGCAAGGCGCGCAACGCCGCCCGCAAGGCGCGCGAGGCGACCCGCCGCAAGAGCCTGCTCGAGACGGCGTCCCTGCCCGGTAAGCTCGCCGACTGCTCGGTACGTGATGCCGAGCTGACTGAGCTCTTTATCGTAGAGGGCGACTCGGCAGGCGGTTCGGCCAAGGACGGCCGTCGCCGAGACATCCAGGCGATTCTGCCCCTGCGCGGCAAGATTTTGAACGTCGAGCGCGTGGGCGACCACCGCGCGTTCTCGAGCGACACCATCCAGTCGCTGATTACCGCGATCGGCTGCGGCGTTACGACGAGTGCCGGCGACGGCGGCGACTTTGATATCACCAAGGCGCGTTACCACAAGATCATCATCATGACCGATGCAGACGTCGACGGTGCGCATATCCGCATCCTGCTGCTGACGTTCTTCTACAAGTACATGCGCCCGCTGATTGACGCCGGCTACGTGTACGTCGCGTGCCCGCCCATCTTTGGCATTAAGGTGCGCAACAAGATCCACTACGTGTATCCCAACGGCCGCCAGCCCGAAGACGAGATCTTGCGCGACACCATCCAGAGTCTGGGCCTGAACCCCGACGACAACGACGAGGACGGCAAGGCCAAGGACGGCAAGATCACCAAGAAGCGCAAGGGCTATACCGTCCAGCGCTACAAGGGCCTGGGCGAGATGGACCCCAAGCAGCTTGCCTCGACGACGATGGACCCCAAGACTCGCATCCTACAGCGCGTGTCGATCGAGGACGCCGTGGTGGCGGACCGCGCCGTGCGCGAACTGATGGGTTCCGAAGTCGGCTATCGCCGCGAGTACATCGAGAAGCACGCCCACGACGCGCGCTTCCTTGATGCCTAGCTTTCCCAGGCACCCCATCTTGCCCTTCAGGATTTCGGGCGCCGCACGCAAGGCGTGCGCCCTCATCCTTCAGGGCAACCTGGGGCACCTGGAAAACCTAGGAGGGTTATCCGGCATTCCCGGTAATCCGTCTCCGTGGTAGGGAACTAATGGACCACGCAAACCATGAGGAGGTAACGTGGCAGACGATATCAACAATAACGAGGGTGTGGGCGAGGCCGGCGATGCCGGCATGCCCGATGATCTGAAGCGCCTGCTCGCCCGTGCTGAGCAGGGCGAGGACGGCGATCCGGACGCCTATAACCCCGATGCCGATGATGATGAGGAAGAGGACGACGACGGCGAGCTCGAGGAGAGCTTTGGCGAAGTCGACCGTGGCGCCTCGGCCGGCGAGGATATCAACGGTGGCCAGCTCCAGATTTCGGAGTTCGGCCGCGAGATGAAGCAGTCGTTCATCGAGTACTCGATGTCGGTCATCACGGCGCGCGCCCTGCCGGACGTGCGCGACGGCTTAAAGCCGGTGCACCGCCGCATCCTGTACGCCATGAACGAGAGCGGCATCTACCCCAACCGTCCGCACAAGAAGTCGGCCTGGACGGTCGGCGAAGTTATCGGTAAGTACCATCCGCACGGCGACTCCGCGGTCTATGAGGCCATGGTTCGCCTGGCGCAGTGGTTCTCCATGCGCACGCCGCTCATTGACGGTCACGGCAACTTCGGCAACATCGACGGCGACGGCGCCGCCGCCATGCGTTACACCGAGAGCCGCCTGGCAAAGCCTGCCATGGAGCTCCTGCGTGACCTACAGAAGGACACCGTCGACTGGCAGCCCAACTACGACGAGTCGCTCGCCGAGCCCCAGGCGCTGCCCGCGCGTTTCCCCAACCTGCTGGTCAACGGCAGCCAGGGCATCGCCGTCGGCATGGCCACCAACATCGCCCCGCACAACCTCACCGAGGCGATCGAGGCCACCTGCTACCTGATCGACAACCCCGACGCCACCGTCGACGAGCTCATGCAGATCATGCCCGGTCCGGACTTCCCCACCGGTGCCATCATCATGGGCAGTGCCGGCATTAAGCAGAGCTACGAGACCGGCCGCGGCTCCATCACCGTGCGCGCCAAGGCTCATGTGGAGTCCACCAAGACCGGCCGTAGCCGCCTGGTCTTTACCGAGATTCCCTACATGGTCAACAAAGGCACCCTGCAGGAGAAGATCGCCCAGCTCGTCAACGATAAGCGCATCGAGGGTATCTCGGATATGCGCGATGAGTCCAACCAGAAGGGTATCCGTCTGGTCATCGAACTCAAGAAGGGCGTCATTCCGCAGGTCGTGCTCAACAATCTGTATAAGTACACCTCGCTGCAGACGACCTTTGGCGCCAACAACCTGGCACTTGTCAACGGCGTTCCCAAATGCCTGAGCCTGCGCGAGACGCTGCAGCACTACATCGACCACCAGGTCGACGTCGTCACCCGCCGCACCCGCTTCGACCTTAAAAAGGCCCAGGCGCGTGCCCATATCCTCGAGGGCTACCTGATGGCTCTCGACCATATCGACGAGGTCATCAGCATCATCCGCTCCTCGCAGACCGACTCTGAGGCCAGCAGCCGCCTGATCGAGCGCTTTGGCTTTACGCCCGAGCAGACCACGGCCATCCTCGAGATGAAGCTGCGCCGCCTGACCGGCCTGGAGCGCGACAAGATTCAGGAGGAGCTGGACGGCTTGCGCCGCGCCATCGCCTACTACGAGGACCTGCTGGCGCACGAGGAGAAGATCCTGGGCGTCATCAAGGAAGAGATGCGCGAGATCTCCAAGAAGTTCGGCGACAAGCGCCGCACCGAGATCAGCCATGTGGAGAAGGACCTGGACGTCGAAGACCTGATTGCCGACGAGGACATGGTCGTGACCATCACCCACACCGGCTATGTCAAGCGCATCCCGGTGGCCGCCTACCGCGCCCAGAAGCGCGGCGGCAAGGGTGTGTCGGGCGTCAACCTCAAAGAGGACGACGTTATCGACGAGATGTTTATCGCGTCCACGCACGAGTACGTGCTGTTCTTCTCGAGCAAGGGCAAGGTCTATCGCCTGAAGGTGCACGAGCTGCCGGTGGGTACGCGCCAGGCGCGCGGCACCGCGATCGTCAACCTGTTGCCTTTCGAGGAGGGCGAGAAGATTGCGAGTGTCATCAGCTGCCGCGAGTTCCCCGCCGACGAGTATCTGATGTTTGCCACCAAGAGCGGCATGGTCAAGAAGACCGTGATGAGCGCCTACGACCGTAGCCGCCGTGATGGCCTGATCGCCATCAACCTGAGGGACGACGACGCGCTGCTCGCTGTACGCCGCGTGCGTGAGGGTGACAAGATCATCATGGCAACCACCGCGGGCAAGGCGATTATGTTCCCCGAGGACCAGGTGCGCGCCACCGGTCGCGATACCAGCGGCGTCCGCGGCATTGGCATGAAGGATGGCGTGAGCGTTTTGGGTATGGAGGTTACCAACGGCAATGGTGACCTGTTTGTCATTACCGAGCGCGGCTACGGCAAGCGCACGCCGGTTGCGGACTACCCGGAGCAGAACCGCGGCGGCCAGGGCGTCTACACCATCCAGATGACCGAGCGCAAGGGTAACCTCGCAGCCATGAAGACGGTGGGTCCGCAGCATGAGCTGTTTATCGTGACGGAGGGTGCGACGGTCATTCGCGTCAAGACCGACGAGATCAGCCAAACCGGTCGCGCCACCCAGGGCGTCAAGATGATGACCGTCGACGACAACGACCGTGTATGCGCCGTAGCCCGCATGACAGCAGCCAAGGAAAAGCCCGAAGGCGAAGCCGCAGAAGACA
>CAJMNK010000024.1 GCA_905214905.1 uncultured bacterium
TTAACCCCCGCCCCCAGCCCCGGAGACCCTCCCTGCCGCCACATTATTCAACCAGTTTTGCGGGCGTGCGCCGCTGCGCGGCTAGCCCGCGTGCTTCCCGGCGGGGTTGGTCTGATTGTTCTGGTGGGACTTCTGACTTTGGCTCAAAGAAAAACGGGAGATGCGTTGTGCATCCCCCGTTTTTGTTGCGGTTAGTCCAAGTCAATAAACTTAGTGGTCAGTATCTTGCCGTCTTTGACGAGCATTCTGGCCATGGTGGGGCCTCGGGTGCCTCTGGGGTAGCTGGCGCTGCCCGGGTTGAGGACTAGGCAGCGGCCCACTTGGGCTTCTTTGGTTACGTGGGTGTGGCCGTTGATGGCTACGTCTACGGATCCCACCGGAAGGTCTTCGCGGTAGTGGGCTACGGCGAATTTGAGGCCTTCGTAGGTAAAGAGCGCAAGACGGTCTACATCGGGGCCGTAGTCGCGGTAGTAATCGTTGTTGCCCAATACGGCCCGCACAGGGGCGATGGCGCACAGGTGCTCGTAGTCCATCTCTGACGTGAGGTCGCCGGCGTGGATGATCAGGTCTGCGCCCTCAAGCTCATCCAAGAGCGCAGGCGATAAATAGCCGTGGGTGTCCGAGATGATGTCGATACGCTTGGCGCTTGCACTGTTCATGGGATCCCTTCCGCAAAAAACGATTCGGCAGATACATACAAAAAAGGCCCCACGGCTCCGCAGACGATGGGTCTACAGGGCTGCGGGGCCAGTGTGCTAGAGACTCAAGGCCTTCTTGAGCGGCACGACGCGGCGGCGCGAAACCGGTACGCGTTCGTCGACGCCCGTAATGCCCAGCTGGATGGCGCCCGAGGGCACCGTCTCGACGTCCGTAACGCACGCCAAGTTGACGATATAGCGGCGGTGAACACGGAAGAAGCCAAAATCGCAGAGCTTGGCCTCAAACTGCGCCAGCGAGGTCGTCGACAAAAAGCGATCATCGACGGTATAGATGCAGGAGTAATCGTCCTTGGCCATGATAAAGCGAATGTCGTCCACGGGAATGAGCACCTTGCGGCCGCCCTTTTCCACCGGGATACGCTCGATGGTCACCTTGCTGTCCGTAACCGGCTTGGCGCGTTGCATGACCTTCTCGATCGCGCGATCCAAGCGAGCTTCCTCGACCGGCTTCATCAGATAATCGACGGCATCCACGTCGAATGCCTCGACCGCATGGTCGCTATACGCAGTCACAAACACGATCGCCGGCGGATTTTTGAGCTTATGCAGCGCCTCGGCAAGTTGCAGGCCCGAGGCACCGGGCATCGAGATATCGAGAAACACGACATCCACGCGACTTTCCATAAGCATCTCGATGGCGGAGCGGACGCTCGACGCCTCCGTGATCGTGCCGATCTTGCCCGTTTGCTCGAGCAGGAAGCGAAGCTCCGAGCGAGCCGGCGCCTCATCATCCACAATCATCGCACGCAGCATAGGGATAAAACCTTTCGTCAACTAACTACGCCGGGCATCCGTCGCATGACGTTGAGCCCGTAGCCTTTTATTTTACTCTTGAATGTCAAAGATGCTCTCTGACAAATCAAGATGAAGGAGCACTTTGGTGCCCTTGCCCGGCGCCGATTCGACACGCGTATAGGAGTGCGGCCCATAAAAGCGATGGATGCGCTCCGAAATATTGTGCATGGCCACACCGGCGCCGCCACCCTGGGGAGAGCTGGCGTCGGGACGGGCAGAGCGCTCGTCAAACAGTCTGGCGGCGGTACCCTCATCCATGCCCACGCCATTATCGGCCACGGCAATCAAGATTGCATCCTCGCCGTCTTGGTGAACGGTCACGTCGATCCTCAGGGCGTCGTCATCGCCCATACCATGACGTACGGCGTTCTCGACAATCGGCTGGATCACGAACGCCGGCACCAGCGTATCTTCCACGTCCTCGGACACATCGAACGTCGCAAGCACGCGGTCCTCGCCAAAGCGGGCCTTCTCAAAGGTAAGGTAGCGCTTGGTCTGTGCGACCTCGCGCGAGACCGGAATAAGCGATCCCGAGTTGTCGAGCGTGGCACGATAGAACGATGAGAACTCACGAAGCAGTTCGCGGGCCCGCAGCGGGTCGGTGCGCGTAAACGATGCAATGGTGTTCAGCGTGTTGAACAGGAAGTGCGGGTTAATCTGCGCCTGCAGCGCACGCACCTCGGCGCGCGCCGTGAGCTCCTTTTGCACCTCGAGCTCGTGGATGGCGAGCTGTGTGGACAAGATCTCGGCAAAGCCCGAGGCAAGCGCGTACTGGGTACGGTCGACGGCGCGCGGGGTCTTGTAGTAGAACTTGAGCGTACCGACGGTACGATCGCCCACCTTGATGGGGGCGATAATGCCGGCGGGGACTTGGTTGTGCGAGCCGTCCGAGCCCACGACATCCACCATACGGTTGAACGACTGCACGATGCCATGTTCGATAACGTAGCGTGTGGCAAGCGTGTGGATGGGAGTATCGGGCAGCAGTTTTTCCTCAAACTCGCCCGCGCAGGCAAGCACGTTGTCCTCGTCGGTGATGGCCACCGTCATGGCGCGCGTCTCGGGCAAAATGCGCCGGCACACCAAACGCGCCGACTCCTGCGTCAGACCGCCCTTAATGTCCTCGAGCATGGCCGAGGCCACCGAGAGCGTCTCCTCGGTGTACTGGGAGCGCACCGAATCGGGATTGAGCGTCAAAAAGATAAAGATGCACAGAAAGATGCACAGCAGCGCGCAGGCAATCACCGTGGCGATCGGCTCGATACCGGTCACCAAGGCAAAAATAAAGTACACCAGCACGCAAATGGCGCATGCAACGGCAATGATGCGAAAGATTGATATTGAACTATCGCGCTGGGCGCGGCGGTCGATCATTCGGCCCCCTCCAGGATACTGATCAGTTGTGCGTCACGCCAAAGCCCGTCCATGATCTTGGGCCAAAAGCTCTGGAAACGCAGGTAGCTTGCAGCGTTTTGGCGCGCATAGGCCTTTGCCTCGCCGATACCATGGCGCCAAATGCGCAGGTAGCCCTCATGCTCGCGGGTAAACACGCTGCGGACCATAGCGGTCTTGCGCACGCGGTCGTCGAGCTCGCGCGAAATCCACGGGCCCGGGTAGGGCATGAGCGATGCCGCCGTAACGGGGATGAGCTCCTTTTGATGCGCGGCGAACGTCAACTTGGCCCGTTCGTAGTACCAACGGTATACATCCTGCATAAAGCGCGGTGAGCGCTTTTCGGACTCCGGAGGCAGATGGCGCACGGTCCACTCGTTATCAAACCACACGTCGTAGCCAAACATACGCATGTTAAAGAGGTAATCCAAGTCCTCGCCGCGGGTGATAAACGGGTCAAAGGCCACACGCGTAAAGGCGCGGGCGTGCAGGGCCATCAGGCCGCCGCACACGTAGTTGGAGCGCGAGATGCGGGTGCCCGAGAGCGCCTTTTTCATCCAACGGTTGAACTCGATGCGCTTGGTCCACCAACGATGGCAGATGCCCGCCTTGTCCGTGGGAGCCAGCGGCGAGCCGTCGCGATCGTAGAAATAGCCGCTCTTGACCAAGATCGGCAAGCCCTGACGCGTCTGCTGCCCCAACGCATAGGTCGCGCGCTTCATAAAGTCGGCGTCGATGACAGTCTCATCGTCATCCAAAAAGATAACCGCGTCATGCCCCAGCACAGCGGCACAGGCTAGCCCCATGTTGCGGATGGCACCGTAGCCTCGCAGGCTCACGCACTCGCCCGAACCCTTGGGCGCGATCTGAGCAACCCGGTCTGCGATGCGCGAGGCCTGGGTGTTGGTGACAACGGTGACCTTGAGCGTGGGATGCGCGTCGACAATCTCGTGCACGCGCAGCGACACATCGGCTGTGGCAGAAACAGGACAGACCACCAAAAGGATGATGCGCGGGATGTCGCACACCTGCTCAAGCGAGGCCAGGCAGCGGTCGAGTTCGGGATTGTCGGCGTTGAGTCGCGTCGAATGGTCATAGGTGCCAGGGGCGTTTGCGCAAGCGTCATCGCCCGCCCAATACGTTGGAATCACGACCGTGGCGTTCATGCCTTACCCTCCCTGCAACACAAAAACGGGACGCCGCCAAACACAGGCGACGCCCCGCGACCTAGCTGATTCCATCATACCCACTTGGGCAAATCATTGCTCGCAAGTCGCAATGTTTATTGCGGATAACCCCAAAAGAGTACCGTGGACAGGCACAATAGCCGCTCGCTCCTATGCGGCATGCTCTGCCGCCCGAGTCATGCGGGACAGGCGGACCAGTAGCATAAAGCCAACGACCAGCAGCACGCCAATGGAAAGGACGCCCAGCGACGGGTTGCCGGTCAGCGAGGTGACGACCGACACCAGGAAGGTGCCCATAACGCTTGCATAACGACCAAAGATGTCAAAGAAGCCGTAGTACTCGTTGGACTTTTCCTTGGGGATAATGCGGCCAAAGTAGCTACGGCTGAGCGCCTGCACACCGCCCTGGAACAGGCCGACCATAATGGCAAGCACCCAGAATTCAAAGGCGGTCTTTAGGAAGAACGCGGCGAACAGCACAATCCCCATGTAGGCGGCGACCGCCACCAGGATCATGTTGAGCGTGCCCACGCGTCCGGCGAGCTTGCCGTAGATGATGGCGGACGGAAAGGCCACGAACTGCGTAACGAGCAGCGCCAGCACCAGCTGCGTCGAATCGATGCCCAAGGCCGATCCGTAACTGGTGGCCATGGAAATGACCGTGTGCACACCGTCGATATAGAAGAAGAACGCGATCATGTAGACCAGCACGGTCTTATTGTGGGCAATCTCGCGCATGGTGTGTCCGACCTCGGAGAACACACCGCCCACGATGTGGCCGATGGTGTCCTCGGGACCGCGCTCGCGACCGTACTTTTGCTTATAGGTGCGAATGAGCGGCAGGGTAAAGATGAGCCACCAGGCACCAGTGATGATAAACGACAGACGCGTTGCCAGCATGGTGGGGATGCCAAGAGCGGGGCCACCCATGATGAGCGCCAGGCAGATGACGAACGGCACGGTGGAACCGATGTAGCCCCAGGCATAACCCGAGCTGGACACGGCGTCCATGCGCTCGTCGGTGGTAATGTCAGGCAGCATGGCGTCGTAGAACGTCATAGAAGAGTTAAGGCCGATGGTGCACAGCACGTACACGGTCAAAAATGCCATGGCGGACATTGGGATAGCCTGCGCCAGGCAAAGCACCAGGCCCGTGAGGAAGAAGCCCAAGAAGAACTTGATCTTGTTGCCGGCGTAGTCGGCAAGTGCGCCCAGAATGGGCATGAGCATGGCGATGACCAGCGAGGCGATCGTCTGCGCATTGCCCCAAGCGACCACCAGGTCGGCCGAGGAAGCGCCGGTATTGATGGCGTTAAAGTAAATGGGCACCACCGAGGTATTGAGCAGCACGAGGGCCGAATTGCCCACATCGTACATAACCCAGTTACGCTCGAGCTTGGTGTATTTCATGGACAGGGACCCTTCGTATTTGCCCGATATGCAGTTAGTTCATCGTACCCCAATTGTCCAGAAGCACCGGTAAGGATTCGGCAAAGGGGCACGCATGAGCCCTATTCCTCGCGGTCGAACTCCTCATCGGCATTGAGCACGCGACCGCTGTAATTGACATGGTTGGTCACGGCTTCCATATCGCCGGTCTCGATAAAGCGGGCAACCGTGCACTCGTAATCGAGCAGCGCGCGGTCAAAGACCTCGGGGAAGCTCTCGGTCGAGACTTCATCGGTAAAGGGGTTCTTCCATGCCAAGTGGCCCAGGTTGCCGGTACGCTCGGTCAGCTCGGTCGTCACGCGGTGCGCAAGGCCGTCGAGCAGCGAGTAGTCGTGCACCAAGCCCTCAACCAGCGAGATCGCGCGCGTCTTTGCGGAGCCGGCCGGCTCAATCGCGCGGTAAAGTCGCTGCATATTGGCAACGGCAGCACCGTACTCCCCCGCCGGAATGTCAATGCCGTACACGCGTCCGGCAACATAGCTCATCAGCACGCCGGCCACGCGATTGATGCGATCGGTGGTGACGATCTCGCCCGCCGGCGGGTAATCGTCGACCGTAGCGCCATCGCGTTTAAGCTGCAGCATCAGTACATCCAGGTCGCTCTCGATCACGGCATGGACCTGACTGCTCGAATCCTCAAGCTCTGAATCGGACTCCACGATGCCAAACTGCTGCTCATAGACAAAGGGGTGAGCGTTGCGGTCGAGCACGTAATGAGACAGCAGGCCCAGCGCAAAGGCACGACCCAAGCTGGCATCGCGCGGCAGCAGATGCGACACGCCGTCGCGCAGGCACGCGAACTGGCGAGACATGCGCGACCGATGCATGACCTGCGCCAGCAGCGTGCAGTCGGAAACACGCGGTGTCAGAATGTGAAAGAAAAACGGGTCGGGGCCTTGGTTGCCCAAGATAAAGGCAATGCGCTCTTCATCGGACGTGATGACGCCCTGCGGAAGACGGTCGATGCTTTCCTCGCCAAACAGATGATGGGTGATAAGCGCGGGCATAATGATCCTTTCGATTTCATTCGATGCCACCCATTATGCCCACCGCGCGCCCATGCCAAACCTGCGATGGTAAACGACAGCACGCAAGCCTCTTACGCAAGCCCCAGGTGCGACTTGACCTCGGCGGCACGACGACGGGACACCGGTACCGTCGAGTTCACGCGGTCGAGCCTGAGCTCCATCAACCCCGTGGAGCCAATCTCAACATTGTGCACGTCTTCCAAATTGACCAGGTAGCTGCGATGAACGCGAATAAAGCCCTCGGAGTCCAAGCGACGCTCGAGCGAAGAGATCGACTCATTGATCAGGTACGTTCCCTCGGCGCAGATGGCGTTGCAAAAATCGGCGCGCGCCTCAAAGTAGCAAACGTCTGCGGCGGGAATGAACACCTTTTTGCCCCCGCGGTCCACCGTCAGACGCAAAGGCTGGCGCGGAGCGTGGATAACACGACGGACGCCCAAGGCCGCCTCGATCTTGTCGAGTGCCTTTGACAGGCGTGCGTCCTCAACCGGCTTGACGACATAATCGACGGCATCGAGGTTATAGGCATCAGCCGCATACTCGGCAAATGCCGTCACAAACACCACGACCGGCGGCGTCTTTAGGTTCTGCAGCGTCTCGGCAAGCTCAATTCCCGAGCGACCGGGCATGGTAATGTCTAAAAACAACACGTCGGGCTTGTTCGACAGAATCGACTCCACGGCTTCGGTGACATTGCCCGCCTCGGCAATATGACCCACACGCGTATCCTTTTCCAATAGATAGCGTAGCTCAGCCCTAATTGGGGGCTCGTCATCAACCACCAAGATGTTCCAGCCTTCGGACATATGTGCTTCCCCTCTTTTTCTCTCAATCCAACCGCGTGCTACGCCGTCAACGGCGCGGGCTCATGCGGCTCGCCGTTCAGCTCGACGATGACCTGCGTTCCCACGCCCTCCTGGGACTTCACGCGCATGCCGGAATCTTCTCCGTAAAAGAAATGGATGCGCTGAAGCACGTTGAAGAGCGCCAGGCCGCAACCTCGCTTGACGGAGCCGTCGGCGGTAATGCTCTCGGGCTCCTCCAGGCGATGCTGCTCAAACAGATGTGCGCAGACCTCTTCGCTCATACCGATGCCGTCGTCCTCGACGATGATCTCCAAACCGTCATCGGTCTCAAAAGCCCTAACATGAATAGAAAGCGGCTCGGTCTCGCGCTGCGCGTGCTTGATGCAGTTTTCGAGCAACGGCTGCAAGATAAACGGCGGCACCATGCAATCGCGCACCTCAAAGTCGATATCGACCGAGACGCGCAGACGGCCGTCGCCATAACGAGCCTGCATTAGATTGATATAGCGAGTGCCCTGTTCCACCTCGTGCTCGAGCGTTGTGAGGGTATCGGAATCAGAAAGCGTCTGACGGTAGTAATTGGAAAAGTCGATCAGCAGCGACCTGGCCTTGTCCGGCTCGGTACGTACGAGCGACACGATGGTGCTGATGGTATTGAATAGAAAATGAGGATCGACCTGCGATTGCAAGGCGCGCAGCTCCACGCGGGCCGTAAGCTCGTCCTGGCGCTCGAGCTCAAAGCTTGCAAGCTGCGTGGAAATGAGGTCGGCAAAGCCCGAGGCAAGCGCCGTCTGGCGCATATCGATGCTGCTCAGACGGGGATAATACAGCTCGAGCGTGCCCACGCAATGCCCGCGCACGGTAAGCGGTGCGACAATACCGGCGCGCAGGCGCGGAAAGTAGCCACCCGTCTCGGTCGAGGCATCGCGCGAGAACACGCTTTGTTCACCGCTGTTGATCACGTTGAGCGTAGTCCGCAGCACAACCGGAGTGCCCGCAGGGCATTTTGCCGAGTCCTCGCCCCAGCTCGCCAGCACCTGCTTGCCGTCGGTAAAGCAGATGGCCGAGGCAATGGTCTCGGAAAGGATGATTTTGGAAGCGCCCAGGGCCGCTTCGGGCGTAAGGCCTCGCGACGTATAGGCGAATATTTTCGATGCGATGGCGAGCGTGCGGTCGGTAGCGCTCGACGTGAGGTCGTCGGGAACGACAAAGACGTACGAGAAGAAGAAGCATAGCATGACCAAGCCGGCAATGACGACAACGGCCGGAACGGGATTGGGATTATCGGTTAGATCCCAGATGAGCAGCAGGATAAGCAGCGGAACGACAATACCGAGCAAGATGGCCTGGACCACATGCTGGGCCGTACGAAAGACCTTGGTAGAGTTGTAGCTCTTGCCCAGAATCAGCCTGTTTAAATCCACCGTCATCCCCTTTTATCTACCGCACCCATAGCAATAAAGAGGGCCGCAAGCGACCCTCTCCATTGCATTATGCAATCAAAAACTGTGTTTTACATCCAGCCATCGACAAACGGTATCTTAGGCGCTGTATTTGTTGGCCTCGCCAAAGGTGCCAGCCTCGACGATCCAGCCGTCCTTCATGATGACGTCCATGTTGTCGGTGTTGAGCACGTGGATGTCGGCGGCGACGTCACCGTTGACGACCAGCAGGTCGGCGCACTTGCCGGCCTCGATGGAACCGGTCTCGTCCTCGATGTGGCACATCTTGGCACCGTTGAGGGTGGCACAGGTGATGGTCTCGACCGGGGTGAAGCCGATCTTGTCGACAAACTCGTACATCTCCTCGATGGAGCAGGTGCCGTACGGGGTGACGAAGGAGAAGGAGTCGGAGCCGATCGTCATGACGACGCCGCGCTTCTTGGCCTCGCGCAGGCAGTCGTAGTTGCGCTGCAGCTCCTTCTCGACCAGGGTGCCCTCGTACTTGTCGTGCAGCTCGGGGACGTAGACGGGCGGATAGGTGGCGTACCAGGTGGGCAGGAAGGCGATCGTCGGGGTGAAGAAGGTGCCCTGCTCGGCCATGAGGTCCATGGTGCGCTCATCGATATCGAAGCCGTGAATCAGCTGCTCGCAGCCAAAGCGAACGGAATCGTAGGCAGCGGCGTGGTTGTTGTAGCAGTGGCTCCACACGGGGATGCCGACCATCTTTGCCTCTTCGACCACGGCCTGGATCTCCTCGGAGCAGTAGTGCTGGTCGCGACCGGAGTCCCAGCGCCAGATGCCGCCACCGGTAGCCCAGATCTTGATGGCATCGGGGTTCTCGCGCAGGCGACGACGGACGGCCTTGCGCAGATCCCAAGGACCGTCGACCTGGTCGCCCCAGGGGTGCGATTCCTTGTTGAGCTGCTGGCTGCAGTGGTGGGAGTCGCCGTGGCCGGCAACGCGGCAGAAGCCGAGGCCGGTGGCCAGAACGCGCGGGCCCTTGAAGACGCCCTTGTCGATGCAGTCGCGGATCTGGATACCAAAGCGGCCGATCTCGCAGACGGTGGTGAGACCGTGGGTGAGGCAGTCGTAGGCCTGCTTGACGGCGACGGCCTGCTTCTCGAGGAGCGGCTGCATGACCCAGTCGGTGTCATCGTCGGTCAGGTTGCCCGAGAAGTGCAGGTGGGTGTCGATCAGGCCGGGAAGGACGGTCTTGCCGGCCGCGTCGATAACCTCAACGCCCTCGGGAAGGTCCTGCATGACACCGGCATACTCGATCTTGCCATTGTCGTCGACGAGAACGAGGGAGTTCTCGACCGGCTCGGCACCGGTACCGTCGATGAGCTTGCCGCCAACGATTGCATACTTAGTGGACATGGTTCCTCCTTATGGATCCATATAGTGGGCGAGGCCGCGTTGGGTTAAGGCCTCACAAAACTACCCAAGTGGTGCCGGGTTCGGTGCGCGGAAGAGAGGGTTCCGCGCACCCGATCCGCCCCGGCTAGGCGTTATTTTTTGCGGGAATTGGTGAAGGCCATGAGGGCCAGGCCAATAGCCAGCCAGCCGATCACGATGCTCCACTCCACCATGTTGAGGGAGGCGGGAGAGAACGGGATCACGAGCAGGCCAATGATGGTGCCGCAGGCAACGATAGCGAGGCTGATGCCAAACTTGCCGCCGGGCACCTCGTAGGGACGAGGCAGGTCGGGCTCGGTGAAGCGCATGCGCAGGCAAGCGAGAGCGACCATGCCGCAGGAGAAGATGAAGGCGAGAGCCGACACGTTGGTCAGAGGGATGAGCATGTTCTTGCCCAGGAACGGACCGACGACGGTGATGACGCCCAGAACGACGCAGGCGAGCTTGGGAGCGCCGGACTTGGGATCGACCTCGGCGAACTTCTCGGGCAGCTGGCCCTTGCGGCCCATGGCGAGCATGATGCGGCTCGTGGCGCCGTAGAAGGAGTTCATCGGGCCCATGGGTCCAAGCGTGGCAATGACGAGCATGGCCAGGTACAGGAGCATGTTGATGCCCTTGAGGCAGGCAAGCGCGGGAACCGGGCTCTTAACGAACTCATGCCAGTCGAGGATGGTGCCGAACGAGTAGATGCAGACCATGTAGAAGCCGCCTGCGGCCAGCAGGGCCAGGGAGATGATCTTGCCGAACTTGTTCCAGTTGAGGCCCTCGGCTGCTTCCTCAGCCTGCTGAGGAATGGTGTCGAAGCCGGCATAGAAGAACGGGGTCAGAACCAGGACCGAAACGATGCCTGCGAACAGGCTGGTGCCCTCGGTAGCAGGCTTGCCGCCGCCAGCACCGGTGACCTGGGAGAACACGGGCATGGCGTTGTCCGGCGAGCCGGTGAACAGCGAGACGCCCATGGCGAGCAGCATGCCGCAGAGCAGGGCCTTGGTCAGGAAGGCCTGCAGCTTGGCGGCTGAGCTGGCACCGCGGAAGTTGAGGAAGATGACGTAGACTGCAAAGCCGAGCGCGATCAGCGTCGGGAACAGGTAAACGTCGGCGCCCAGGATGGTATAGAGCTTGACGGCACGCAGCCACTCAAGACCGGGCAGGCTGCCGAACATCTCGGACACGAGGGTCGAGATGGCGATGGCCTCCCACGGGCACAGGATGCCGTTGCCCAGGGCCAGGAGCCAGCCGGTGATGTAGCTCATCGTACGGCCAAAGCTACGATCGACATACTCGACGATGCCGCCCGAGATGGGGATAGCAGCCGTGAGCTCACCGAAAACAGCTCCGACGGGCACGAGGAAGATTGCACCCAAGAGGAATGCGATCATAGCGGGAACGGGACCGCCGCCCACGACCATCCAGTCGCCGACCTGCAGAACCCAACCGGTACCGATGATGGCACCGAAACCGATGGTGAAGAAGTTCCAGAGCGAAAGCGTTTTCTTCATGCCGCCGTTGTCCTCGACTGCAACTTCTGCGTTCTTGTCCGCCATTGTTCCCCTCCTTTCCTTTTTGACGCCCCCTGGCGTCACCCCTTGCGCGGTCCGTTTTGCCGCGCGCTTTTATTCCATGGCTTTAAGATACGGCCTTGGCGCAGCAGCGCCGCTCGCAGCTCGACCGAAGGCAGAACTGCAAAACGAGCGGCACCGTTTTTGGGACGAACGGCGGGAGACGTCATTCGTCCTGGACGCTTTCATCTTGTCTGCTTTTGAATACCTGTTGCCGTGACGCTTGGCGCGCGGCGCGGCAACGTTCATACCATTTGTCAGGCTTTTGGCGCACATGCCCATGTGTCGTGCATCTTTTTATGTAGGATAGACAAGTTACACATGAGGCAAGGTGATTCGAATGGCATATGGATACAATGACGGCGACCAACGGCCACAAAGCGTGCGCCTTGCCGGCCGCACCACGCCAACGCCCAGAAGCACCTCCGACAACGACAACCCGCAGCGCCCCCAAGAGCAGCTCGGGGCTTCTTCGCGGCAACAAAGCCGTACCGTGCAGCAGTCAGACCGAATGAGTACGAGCACACGCCAACGCCAGACCGACACATCGCAGCCACGCCGCTACGATCGCCGTAAGACCGACTACTACGTTAAGCGCTCCTTTTCGCGACCTCAACGCGATTGCGGCAATTCCGCCCCTCGCCCCGCGTCGCACACCACAAGTCACGCGCTTCCGGCCCGCCGCCTACGCCTTGCGTTTTGCTCCATCGCCGCCTGCCTCGTCTTTGTGTTTTTGGGATCCTGTATCTCTCACGGATCAGCCGGTCTCGAGCCCACTGCCGAGGACAAGCTGCTTAAAGCTCCCGTCGCACCCGGTTACTCCTTTGCGTTCTCGACCCCACGCTCGCAGTGGCAGGCCGGCACCATGCCCCACATCTACCAAATTGACCCCGCATGGTCGGAGCTGCCCTATGCCGGTGGCACTATTCGCGAAAACGCTTGCGGTCCCACTTGCCTCACCATGGTCTATATCTTTAAGACCGGCCATACCGATAAGACGCCGGTCGATATATGCGCACTGGCCGAAGCCGGCAACTACGCCCCCACTGGTGCCACCGAGTGGTCGTTTATGACAGGCGGTGCGTGGCAGCTGGGGCTCAACGGAACACAGCTCTATAACAATCGCGAATCGATTACCCAAGCACTTCGCTCGGGTGCGCCCGTCATCGCCGCAGTGCGCCCCGGTACGTTTACCAACGTAGGCCACTACATCGTGCTCTACGGCATCGACGATGCCAACCAGATTGGCGTCTACGACCCCAACTCGGCCAGCCGCAGCGCCCGCCGCTGGGGCGTGGTGGAGGTCCTCAACGAAATCGAAGCCATGTGGGCCTACTACTAGTCATTGGGGACAGACTTAAATGAGTAGTCGTTGGAGACGTTCTTGTTTAACTAGTCGTTTAAGAACGTCCCCAATGACTACCCGGAATGAGAATGGATAATCTCCCACTTTTGGCCTGTACGCAGGCTCAAAGTGGGAGATTATCCACTCTCGTGATTTGGGCGCGGCGCGCAGCACTCCTCATGAACAGCGACCTCAATAGCAAAAGCCCCGCAGTCGGAGCGGACTGCGGGGCTCATGAAGAGAGGCTAGTTTGTAGGCGCTTTGCCTGGCGCCCACGAGAGAGGCAACAGAGTAGAGACTACTCGTGGATGCGGGTACCGGAGAGGCCGGCCATGGTCTCGGCAGCCTTGTCCAGAGCGCCGATGATGCAGGTGCGGCCCTTGCGGGAGCGGGCGAACTTGATGGCGGCGCGGACCTTGGGCTCCATGGAGCCCTTGCCGAACTGACCCTCGTCGGCCAGACGCTCGGCCTCGTCGGCGGTGAGGTCCTCGAGCTCCTCCTGGTTGGGCTTGCCAAAGTTGATGGCGACATGCTCAACGGCGGTCAGCAGGAACAGAACGTCGGCGTCGCAGTCCTCAGCCAGCAGCTCGCCGCCCAGGTCCTTGTCGATGACGGCGGGAACGCCCTTGTAGCAGCCCTTGTTCTCGTAGTCGCGGACGACGGGGATGCCGCCGCCACCGCAGGCGATGACGATGAACTCGTTGTCGAGCAGGTTGAGGATGGAGTCGGCCTCGACGATCTTCTTGGGATCGGGGGAGGCGACGACGCGACGCCAGCCGCGGCCGGAATCCTCGACGAAGACCTTGGAGGGATCCTCGGCCATGAACTCCTTGGCCTGCTCCTCGGTGTAGAAGGGGCCGATCGGCTTGGTCGGGTTCTTGAACGCGGGATCGTCGGGATCGCACTCGATCTGGGTGACGACGGTGGCGGCGTGCCAACGCTTATAGCGCTTGTGCATCTCGCGGCCGATGCCCTGCTGCAGGTGGTAGCCGATGTAGCCCTGGGACATGGCGCCGCACTCGGGCAGCGGCATCTCGGGGGTGCCGATGGCATCGTGGGCAGCAGCGAAGGCGTTCTGGATCATGCCGACCTGCGGGCCGTTGCCGTGGGTGATGATGATCTCGTTGCCCTGCTCGATAAGACCAAGGAGAGCGTGGGCGGTGTTGCTCACGGCCTCGATCTGCTCGACGGGGTTGTTGCCGAGGGCGTTGCCGCCGAGGGCGACGACAATACGATCGGGCTTGCCAAGAGGCTTAGACATTGCTGGAATCCTTTCTGTAAAAGGCCTACAACCCATTAATAACCCGCGTCCGTGCGATACGCGAGTTTATTAAGGTTTATATTCTCTTTATCGCTCATTTTATTCATTTTGAAAATACCTAAGCGGCGAACGGTCGATTTTACCCGCTCAGCGTAAAGAAGCCCAGTTCAGGCATATCTACGCCATTTACGTGCAACTTTATTTAAATAGAGCAGGGATTAGACCAGATTATGCAAACTATATCTTTGCTAAACACAAAACGGACAGCGCAATATCTTACTCGCACTATACGCGATTCTATACATTAATTTGACGAGTATGCACCCCTGCAAAAACATGGGGCTTTTCATCCAACATAAGGGATAGCCGATCGCGCTTCACCCCGCGGCAAGCGACTGCGAGTTCGCAGTATGGAACTTTACCGTCGGCTTCTGCATGAACGCTGCCGACGCCCTTTCGCTCCTGCGCGCCCAAGCAGCCGAGAACGCTAACGGCGCCACTGTCAACCTGGCCACCCTCAACAACGGCGCCGCCAGCCTTTTCGCAAAGTACCGTGCTGGTTCGCTGGCTTTGAGGCCTAAGTGAGCTTTGCTATTTGCCAATTTTTGTATGATTTGGGTCAAATCTATTTGTCAATTTTTGTATGATTTGGGTCAAATCTATTTGTCAATTTTTGTATGATTAGGGGCAAATCTATTTGCCAATTTTTGTCAATGAGGTGTTTTAATGCTACGCCGCAAGGTCACTGATAGGCTTTTGAGCTGGAAGAATAACTCCCATAAGGCCCTGCTTGTTACCGGTGCGCGTCAGATTGGCAAGAGCTATGCGATTCGCGCGTTTGGAAAGAGCAACTACGCTTCGTATTATGAGGTCAATCTGCTACTTGATGCCGAGGCAAGAGACGTACTTGTTGGCGCTAAGAACTCCATTGACTTCATCAACCGTGTGGCCCTTCTTGCGGATGCACCGCTTGTTGAAGGAGACACGCTTATCTTCGTCGATGAGATTCAGGAGTATCCGCAGATCGTTACACTTATGAAGGCGCTGGTCGAGGACGGACGCTTTAGCTATGTCTTCTCGGGGTCTATGCTTGGGACTGAGTTTAAGGGGATCTCTTCTTTCCCGGTGGGGTATGTCGAGCACATTGTTATGCGGCCAATGGATTTTGAAGAGTTTTGTTGGGCAAACAGCATCAGCGAGAATGTGCTTGCAGACATCCGCAGCTGCCTTGTCGAGAGGCGTCCCGTCGAAAATTTTATTCATGAGGCGATGCTCAAAAACTTTAGAGCTTATATCGTTTGCGGCGGCATGCCGGAGGTCGTTCAGAACTATATCGATTCGGGCTATTCGCTCGTGAGAACGCGTGAGCTTCAAATTCAGCTAGTCGATCAGTACAAAAGCGATATCTCTAAATATGCATCGACTCGAGCGTTTAACGTTCGCTCCATTTTCGAGCAAATTCCCGTTCAGCTTGAGGCGGAGTCCCATCGCTTTATCGTCTCGTCTCTAGGCGAGGGAGCTCGTCTTCAAAAATACGAGCAGGATTTCCTATGGCTGGTGAACGCAGGCGTTGGATTGATGGTCCCCCAGGTGACGGAGGCACGAAGTCCTCTCAAGAGGACGGAGAAAACGACGGCCTTTAAACTATACGAGTCCGATACAGGTATGCTCGCATCGCGGTATCCCGGCAGCACGGCACGCGCCGTCTACCTTGACATGAAAACCCCCAACCTCGGCGGCCTCTATGAGAACGTGGTCGCACAGGAACTCGTTGCCCTCGGAGCAGATACGTGGTACCACCAAACGCGTGAGGTCGGTGAAGTCGACTTTGTAATCGAAGGTGCCCGCGGGCATGTTGTCCCAATCGAAGTCAAATCGGGCAAGAAAGTTCGAGCACATGCAGCCCTCGACCGTTTGATGAGTGTGGGCGAGTACAAAATTCCCGAGGCCGTTGTGCTGAGCCACGAAAACCTTTGTAAAGAGGGCAAGATCCTTTACGTTCCAATCTATATGACATTCTGTCTCGATGAGTTTATGGAAAAGGACGACCCCAACAACGATTTCTCGTTTGCACCCATATCTCTCTAGGTCATCTGAGTCCGCAAGCCAGCCCCCACGCCCAAAGTACTGCGCCTTTCGCGCCAAAGGCGCGAAACAGCAAGGGGATAGAAGGCAGCGACAACCAACTCCCCCACTATGCCCAAAGTGCTGCGATGTTTCGCGCAAAGCGCGAAACAGCACTGGGGCAGCAGAAGGCCACAATCAGCTAGCCCTCCATGCCCAAAGTGGCGCGTGGTTTCGCGGCCACGCCGCGAAACAGCGACCGGGACAAGGCACCCCCACAGCCACGTCCTTCATTCAGCCCCACAATCCGAGGACGTAGTCGTAGCAGGATCTGAGGGCTAACCTTCGCGGACACTCCGCAGGACGAAAGAACCCCCGCCGCACGTAGTGAACTGCGCAGCGGGGGTTCTTTCATGTCCGAGGACGTCCGCGAAGGTTAGCCCTCAGATCCTGCGGTGGGAGACCTAGGCCTCGTTGTACACCGTCTTGAGCTTCAACAGGTGAGCGTAGCGGTCCATAGCGGCCTGCTCGTTCTCCTTGAAGAGCTCCTCGGCGCGCTCGGGGAAGGAACGCGTCAGCGAAGCGTAACGGGCCTCGTTCATCAGGAACTCCTGATAACCGCCCGCGGGCTCCTTGGAATCGAGTGAGAACTTCTTGCCGGCAGCAGCCTCGGGGTTGAAGCGGAAGAGGTTCCAGTAACCGCACTCGACAGCCTTCTTCATCTCGGCCTGGCAGTTCTGCATGCCGCCCTTCTTGATGGAGTGCATCTCGCAGGGGCTGTAGCCGATGATGAGGGACGGGCCGTCGTAGGCCTCGGCCTCGTGGATGGCCTTGAGGGTCTGAGCCGGGTTGGCGCCCATGGCAACCTGTGCCACGTAGACGTAGCCGTAGCTCATGGCAATCTCGGCCAGGGACTTCTTCTTGGTCACCTTACCAGCAGCGGCGAACTGAGCGACCTGGCCCAGGTTCGAGGCCTTGGAGGCCTGACCGCCGGTGTTGGAGTACACCTCGGTGTCGAAGACGAAGACGTTGACGTTGTGGCCGGAAGCCAGGACGTGGTCCAGGCCACCGAAGCCGATGTCGTAGGCCCAGCCGTCGCCGCCGAAGATCCAGAAGGACTTCTTGGTGAGGTAAGCCTTGTCGGCGAGGATTGCCTTGGAAGCCTCGCAGCCGCACTTCTCGAGCTCGGCAACGTAGGCAGCGGCAGCGGTCTTGGAGGCCTCGGCGTCGTTGACGGAGTCAATCCAAGCCTGGCCAGCAGCCTTGAGCTCGTCGGACGGACCATCGGCAGCGATGATGTCCTGGGTAGCGGCGATCAGCTTGTGTTGGACGGCCTCGTAACCGACGGCCATGCCTAGACCGTGCTCGGCATTGTCCTCGAACAGGGAGTTGTTCCACGCCGGGCCGTGACCGTCCTTGTCCTTGCAGTAAGGAGCGGTGGCAGCGGGGTTACCCCAAATGGAGGAGCAGCCGGTGGCGTTGGAGATGAACATGCGGTCGCCGGCGACCTGGGTCACCAGACGTGCATAGGCGGTCTCGGCGCAACCGGCGCAGGAACCAGAGAACTCCAGGTAGGGCTGCTTAAACTGGCTGCCCTTGACGTTGGCCGCGATGAGCTCCTTCTTCTCGGAGACGTTCTCGACCATGTAGTCCCAAACGGGCTGCTGGTCCATCTCCTGCTCGGTGGGAACCATCTCGAGGGCGCCCTTGGGGCAGACCTTGACGCAGTTGGTGCAGCCCATGCAGTCGAGCGGGGACACGGCCATGGTGAACTTCATGCCCTTGGCCTTGGGGCCCATAGCGTCGAGCGTGCGGGTAGCCTCGGGCGCGGCTGCAGCCTCGTCCTCGGTCATCGCGAACGGACGGATGGTGGCATGCGGGCACACATAGGCGCACTGGTTGCACTGGATGCACTTGGTCTCGTCCCAGTGAGGAACGACCACGGCGACGCCGCGCTTCTCGTATGCCGAGGCGCCCAGCTCAAACTGGCCGTCGGCGCAATCGACGAAGGCGGAAACGGGCAGGCTGTCGCCGTCCATGCGATCGATGGGCTCGAGCAGGTTCTTGACCTGCTGGGCGATAGCGGACTTGGTCTCCTCGGAGAGCTCGACGGGAGCGGCATCCTCGGCGGTAGCCCAGTCGGCCGGAACCTCGAACTTACGGAAGGCGGTAGCGCCGGCATCGATGGCCTTGTGGTTGGCGTCGACGATAGCCTGGCCCTTCTTCATGTAGGACTTGGTAGCCGCGTCCTTCATGTACTGCAGGGCGTCCTCGGCGGGCAGGACCTTGGCCAGCGCGAAGAAGGCGGACTGGAGCACCGTGTTGGTGCGCTTGCCCATGCCGACCTTGGCGGCCAGGTCGATAGCGTCGATCAGGTAGACGTTGACGTTGTTGTTCGCAATGTAGCGCTTGGCCACAGCGGGCATGTGCTCGGCGAACTCCTCGTCGCTCCACTGGCAGTTGACCAGGAAGGTACCGCCCGGCTTGACGTCGCGGACCATCTTGAAGCCCTTGACGATATAGCTGGGGTTGTGGCAAGCGACAAAGTCGGCCTTGGTCACGTAGTACGGCGAACGGATCGGGGAATCACCAAAGCGCAGGTGCGAGACGGTGACGCCGCCGGTCTTCTTGGAGTCGTACTGGAAGTAGGCCTGGACGTACTTGTCGGTGTGGTCGCCGATGATCTTGATCGAGTTCTTGTTGGCGCCGACGGTACCGTCGCCACCCAGACCCCAGAACTTGCACTCGATGGTGCCGGGGGCTGCGGTGTTGGGCGCATCCTCGGCCTCGGGCAGGCTCAGGTTGGTCACGTCATCGACGATGCCGATGGTGAACTCGCGCTTGGGCTCGTCCTTCTTGAGCTCCTCGAAGACAGCGAAAGCGGACGCGGGAGGCGTGTCCTTGCTGCCCAGGCCATAACGACCGCCGACGACCTTGATGCCCGTCTTGCCAGCCTCGTAGAGAGCGGAGACGACGTCCTGGTAGAGCGGCTCGCCGATGGAACCCGGCTCCTTGGTACGGTCCATGACGGCGATCTTCTGGACGGTCTCGGGGAGAACGTCGACGAAGTGCTTGATGGAGAACGGACGGAACAGACGAACCTTGACCAGGCCGACCTTCTCGCCGTGAGCGTTGAGGTAGTCGATGACTTCCTCGAGCACGTCGCAGAAGGAGCCCATGCACACGACGACGCGGTCGGCATCGGGAGCGCCGTAGTAGTTGAACAGGCCGTAATCGGTGCCGAGCTTCTCGTTGATCTTCTTCATGTAGCCCTCGACGACGGCGGGAAGCTCGTCGTAGACCTTGTTGCAGGCCTCACGGTTCTGGAAGAAGATATCGCCGTTCTCGTGGCTGCCGCGGGTGTGCGGGTGCTCAGGGTTGAGCGCGTGGTCGCGGAAAGCCTGGACGGCGTCCATGTCGCACATCTCGGCCAGATCCTTGTAGTCCCACATGGCGACCTTCTGGATCTCGTGGCTGGTGCGGAAGCCGTCGAAGAAGTTAAGGAACGGGGTCTTACCCTCGATGGCGGCAAGGTGAGCCACCGGCGAGAGGTCCATGACCTCCTGGACGTTGCCCTCGGCGAGCATGGCGAAACCGGTCTGGCGGCAGGCCATGACGTCGGAGTGATCGCCAAAGATGTTCAGGGCGTGGGAAGCGACGCAACGCGCGGAGACGTGGAAGACGCCCGGGAGCTGCTCGCCCGCGATCTTGTACATGTTCGGGATCATCAGGAGCAGACCCTGAGAAGCCGTGTAGGTGGTGGTCAGAGCACCGGCGCCCAGCGAACCGTGAACGGTACCGGCTGCACCTGCCTCGGACTCCATCTCGACGACCTTGACCGGGGTGCCGAAGATATTCTTGCGACCCTGGGCCGCCCACTGGTCGACATGGTCGGCCATCGGGCTGGACGGCGTAATGGGATAGATTCCCGCTACCTCGGTGTACGCATACGAAACATATGCGGCCGCCTCGTTGCCGTCCATAGACTTAAACTTACGCGCCATATACCCCTCTCCTCTCATATAGGTATACAGGCCCCGGCGATCGCCGGGATGTTGGCGTGATGGGATTTTCGCTGTTGCTTCCAATCATCTGGCAGGCAGGCTCAGCAGCAGGTACATGGCGTGGAGAGAAGGCATGCCGAGGCGAGGAGGGCTGCACGCGCTCCACAAGCCCAGCTACCCGTCTTGCACATGACCGAGCGCCGCAAAGGCCGCATGCCGGATGCTCCCGGGCACGCCCCGGCGATGGGAAGCGCCCGCAACGGAAATCCGCATGCGGGTTTATTGTACCCCGCCGTCAAGTGTAATTTCGGCAAATATAGGCGGGCGGTAAAGGTTTACCTTGGGTGACCATCAAGGGCAAAATTGATCCTTCCGTCACCGAGGGACCAAATGGCAGCTGCGGTGAAATAGGAACTGTTTTTGCCGGCCGTAGCCTTAAACAGCCCCTATTTCACCGCAACTTATTTAGGAGATGAGTCAGAGGGCGCCGAGGAGGATGGCGTAGGTTGTGGATTCTCCGAGCTTGAGCTCGTCACCGGGGTTGAGCTGGGCGGAGCGGCCGGGCTCGACCTGGGTGCAGACGTTCGTCGCGTCGTTTACCACCACGGTTCCGTTGGTGGACGACAGGTCCTCAACGTACCAGACATTTTGGTCATCGCACCACACGTGGGCATGGCGAGCCGAAACGTCATCGCCCACATCGGTGATGCCGCCCTCCCCCGTTGCCAGCGCGCCGATCTCGACGCCTTCCTCACTCGGCTGAATCCAGCGCGGGACGCTCACCGCGTAGCCGTTTTGCACGCGCAGCAGTCCCAGCGGATGCGCCGGCGCGACCTCGTGCTCGCCCGACTTGGAACCAAGGCGGGCGTGAGAGCAAACGGCATAGGGAACGAATCTTGCGGATGTACTCCTCGACGTCAGGCAGGTAAGCCCCACGAAGTCACCGGGGAGGCCCAAGCGGCCCGGCACCACTTCCAGATTCTGACCAGGGCGAGTCGTTCGCCGGTGGCTGAAGGCTCGCTCCCACCCAAAAGGGGAGATTCGCGTTGTTCCCCAATCGCTCTCGCATCTTTCATTTTGCTCGAGGTGGGCTATAAAAACTTTCCTGGTGAAAGGCGGCGATTGGTTTCCTTTCTTTCTAGAGGAGCGCGCCTGTAATCTGTTTTCATCCTAAATCAAGTTGAGATCGGACCTTCCAGAGGCAAGTCGACTCAAACTGCGAGGCTCCATGTTGGAATAAAGAGCGCTGTCGAAGTGCCAACAACACAAAGCTTGCCAGTCTCAAATAGAACCTTTTGGGAGTCCGATTGGGCCGCACACCGAATCCCCGCTGGTGGTTTTTTATAGCTGCGTAACAATAAACAAGGTTAGTGCCAGTCCAGCATGAAATTGAGGAACGTATGCATTTTTTCTCAGTAAGTGATCGTCGTTACTGCTTCGATGAGGTCACTCGCAATTGCTTTCAGGTTGACCAAGCATCAGAAGATGCGCTTCGCATATTTGAAGCATCGGGAAGAACGGTCAACTCGAAGTTGCTAACAAAGTCACTTGCTGCGAAAGGCTACGACCAAACGACCATAGCAGAACTTGAAGACGACATTGATGAGTATCAACGATTGTCTGAGCGGACTTTCTTAACAAAAGACACGCCTCGAAAACTTAGATCCATCGAACTCCACGTTTCACATGCATGCAACCTTGGTTGTAGTTACTGTTTTGCCGGTAAAGGAGATTATGGAACGTCTCCTCTGCTGATGACAGACGAGATAGCCTTCAAGGCGGTCGACTACCTCGTCGCAAGTTCATCGGAAAACGAAACGCTTGCAATCGTCTTTTTTGGTGGGGAACCCATGATTAACGAGCCGCTGATATGGAAAACGGTCGACTATTCAAAAAGAATATACCCCAATAGAAACTTTACCTATTCTATTACGACCAACGGAACGCTTTTGAATGACACTGCTGTGAATTCTTTCAAGGAGCACGGGTTTTCTGTTCTGATTAGTCTCGATGGTACAGGATGCAAGCACGATGCATCGCGCCCGTACAAGACGGGAGGCGGCTCTTTCTCCGATATCGACAAAAACGTTCGTCGTTTTTCCGAGTCGTTCCCCTTCGGCGCAAGAGCGACCTTAACAAATAATAACTGTAACCTTGTTGAAGACTATCTTCAGTTTAAAGAGATGGGCTTCAGAAGGATTTACTTCTCGCCCGTGAGCTCATTCGATGAGAATATCAAACTCGACGAACACTCATTAAACAAAATCAGGGCGGGCCTAATAGATTTGGCGGATCAATATCTCAAACAGATTGATCAAGGGGAAAAGCCCTTGTTTAGAACATTGAAAACTGCAGTTGATTTGATTATGAGCAACAGGATCGCCTTTGTCGGATGCGGGGCTGGCAGGCGTTTTATTTCCGTGACTCCCGAAGGGGACGTATACCCCTGTCACAGGTTTGTCGGGATGATGCGATTCAAAATGGGCAACATCGTCACCGGAATTGACGAAACTAGGTATATTGAAAACTGGAGTCAGGGTGTCGAAAAAAGAATTGACTGTACGGACTGTTGGGCTCGGTCTTTCTGTGGTGGGGGCTGTAGCTGGGAGGCTGCAGACGAGCACGGCTACTTGCCCAAGAGTCTACACCCTGCATCATGTGAATATAGAAAAATGTGCTACGAGATGGCTTTTGACCTTATTTCCCGCCACTCATCTTCGCAGGAGAAAAATCAACGAGAAGCTACTGTATCGGAATAAGCGGTTCAGCGCATTGCTGTCACCATTGTGGAGGTGTTCGTTCTTCTGATTACCGTCTGCGAAGCTTATTGCTACGTTCGCCGAAACCATTCTAGAAATATGGTGAACTAGACATCTTGGTTTGTTATACACAATATTGAGGTTTTTCTGCACTCAAAGGGAGGTAGTCGTGAAGCATATTCATCCGATTAATCCAGGAAGTGGCGACGAGGCAGGCGTGAAGCCGATGTCTTTTGACTGCCTCTTGGGCATTACTGACATCTGTACTGTTTATGATAAAGCAGATGGCTGTGGTGCATACGATTACTGCGACTATGACATGGATGGCGGCAGCATCTGCGTTGTAGATCACTGTGGCATTGATCAAACGTAGTCTCTAATTGGATTAAGGTGAGGAGCTGTTATGAAGCATATCCATCCTGTTGGTTCAAATGAACATACTCCCGTTGAGCCTTGTTGTCTTGGAGTTGATATATGCAATTTTTACGACATCGCCGAGTGCCCTGTTGCGGATTGGTGCTATGTCGATAAAGAATCAAGCTGTGTTTTGCCAGCAGATTGGTGCGATCCAGTTGACGAGTAGTTTTTGTGTCTAGGAACTATTTGGTCCAATTCAAAATAAGATGGGGACAAATACCAAAATCTCGTGTCTGGGAGGAGTTATGCCATTATTGCAAGGTCTCGTTGGATTAACCTTTGTACTTGCTTTATATCTGGCACCTTTTTTATTGTTATTCTTCATTATCCGATTCTTTCTTCGGAAAAAATAGGAGTATCACGCAAACATTAGCGTAGCTTTCTTCCAATATGAGCCGAGCATTGGCAAGTGGAATAAGAAGCCCGACCGTTCGTCACATGAAAGTGATCGG
Source organism: uncultured bacterium (assembly GCA_905214905.1). Classification (GTDB taxonomy): domain Bacteria; phylum Actinomycetota; class Coriobacteriia; order Coriobacteriales; family Coriobacteriaceae; genus Collinsella. The sequence continues at coordinate 24,096 of CAJMNK010000024.1, forward strand.
ACGGGCCTCTCAATTTAACCCGGGCCGCCACCCATAGCGGCTTTCCGGGCGTATTTTCGGTGCAAAGCAATCGTCAGTTTAATCCTATGCGTCGATACCGCATTTCATTTGTTCGGCTCGTATTCTACGGCCTTGTAACCCTCGCACTCTCCGGCAAACGGATTGAACACGAAGGCAGAGATGATGTGTGCGTGGACATCGAGGCTGCTGTAGGCAACATACTGGGGCATGGACCCCCGCTGCGCGTGGCATGCGGCCCGGCATATTCATTGCCGTCCAACCCCGTGTAGTTGCAGCAAAGGGTGGAACCTCAATGCTCAGCTCATGTTGTCCGTGGGACACGAGAATTGTAAGTACACTTTGGTGTGATTCTCACGATGATACTGAGCCACCTGGAATAAGATACGTCGCGACAACACTTCGCTTCACCTCTGTCTCGACAAGACAACGTAGACTAAAGTTTCCTTTAGTAAGAGAATGAGAACTATATCTGAAAGCGTTGCGATGGCGTGAAGGCACCGAGTCCGAACCGACTGAATGCTACGTGCATCTGCATCGCTTTTTTGTTATCTCTGTCAGTTGGGTAGCACTACACTTGTCAGCATTTACCCCGGTACATGCTGCCTAAATCCACTACCCCTTCTACCGCGCCGACCATCTCGTCATCGTGAGAGACAATGATGATCAGCTGGCTTTGCTTGTTGCGCTTAACATAGGCCGCAAGCTCGGCGCGGCTTACAGCGTCTAACCCAGTCGTGGGCTCGTCGAGTACCAAAACTGACGACTTGCGTGAAATCGCCGACCATAAGTACACTCGGCGCAGCTCACCGCCCGAAAGCGCGGAGCAACGTTTCCCGAGCAACTCCTTCACGCTGTTTTCCAGCGAAAGTAGGCCATCTACACCCCGGTGATAGGAAGAAAAGGGCGTGTCGAAATACTCTAACAGCTCTTTCACCGTTTCGTCCGGCGCGAAGCACGACTGTGGGCAGCACGATATCTCTCTCGCACGTATGTAATCCAAGTCGCATTCTTCGATTGGCACGCCGTTGTATTTTACTTTGCCTTTCGATGAGTATAGCCCGAGCATCAAGTAAAGAAGTGACGTCTTGCCTCTTCCGTTTTCCCCAACTATGCAATATGTACCAGGACCGGAAAACTTGAAAGAAAACCCGCCGAGGACCTCTCGGACAGATCCGTCTGGAAGGGCAACCGAGAATTCCAAATCAGATACCGAAATGTCATTTATTTCATCGAGTTTAGCTAAATCGGTCCGATTCCACCCCGATCTCTCCTTTTCTCTCGTCGCGATAGCCGTCCTATCCCATGATGCTTTGGCATCTTGATAGGATTTGAACAATGACATCATACTTTTCAAAGTCTTAAAGAGAACCGCGAAGTATGTACCGATGATAGTGTACTCGCCTATTGACATAGTTCCGTTAATGATTCGTACTCCGGAAACAACAAGTATCACCGCTTGAAACAACGCTGCGAAAAGACCATCGAGCGATGTCAGAGAATATGATAGCTTTCCGGAGCGCAAAACTTTGGGAAAATAGCTCTTAAACCCAGCGTCGAGCGCTTGTTCGCTCTTGCCGTACGAAGATGTCAGTTGAATGTTGAGAATCTGATTAAGCTGCGATGCAATTGCGGCGTAAAAGGCGCTGTCCGCCTCTTTCTTCTCATACGTGACCCTATACAAAAGTTTCCTCAACCCAGTAATTACACAGAAATACACGATGAGGAGAATGATGGAAAACACCGCGAGAGTTGAATCAATTGACCATATGATAAGCAATACGATGGGAATGGCTACAATGGACAGCGGCGCACTGATAAAATTCGCCAAAACGAAGGATGAGACCACGCTAGAGTCGGAAATAATCCGTTGCGTTGTATAGGCTGGATCGATGGTCCGACTCACCAAGTAATCGTCTCTTTCAAAACGCAAGACGGCCTCCCTGAGAAGATCAAAGGAAAGTCTCGTGGTTATGCGAATGGAAAGTGTTCCTGCAAAATAAGTAAAGAGGGTGGAGAAAACTCCTATTGACGCAACCAGGAGCGCGAAGAGTACGGCGTCTCTTTCGCTGCGGTTACCGAGAAGAAAATCTAAGAATTTCCCGTTCACGTATGGCATGGCATAGGAGAGAGCGGTTCCAATCACCGTGATAGCAATGAAGACGAAAGCCCCTTTTGCTCTGATGAACCTCGAGAGAACGCATCGAATCAAGGAAGGCCCCAATCTACCCGCCACAAAACATCAATCACTGATACCTTACACCTCAACACAACAGGAGCGAAGATTTGCCAATGAGACTGCTTTAAGATTGCCTTGGGCCAATACGATCTCAAGCTCTTCCTACAAGAGAGTCGGAATCGGACATCTCCTCCGACGAACCTGGCAATCGGGCGGTTGAAATATCTTTTTCAACCGCCCGATTGCCACAATAGATTTGAGCATCCGCCCACAAACGTCCGCGTTTTATACCCATCAAATCCTTTGCCTTTTGTCGTCTAGACTAGAAAAATCGCTCGAAATAACGCAACCGGCCTGCTCGCTTGAAGAAACCTAAGCCCGTAACGTAGATGTGCAAACTTCCGAAACGCCTTGCGCGGCATTGTGCGTATAAACTTCGTC
>CAJMNK010000025.1 GCA_905214905.1 uncultured bacterium
GGCCATGGCATTGCGTTTGCCGTGCTGGCACTTGTCGTCATCATTGCCATCGCGGTGTACCTGGTTCGTGCGCCTCAGCTCGCTCGTCTTGAGGTTGTGGGCATGTCTATGGTTGCGGGCGGCGCCATCGGCAACGCGATCGACCGTCTGGCTTTTGGCTTCGTGACCGATTTTATTGCCACCACCTTCATCGACTTCCCCGTCTTTAACGTGGCCGATATCAGCATTACGCTCGGCGTCGTGCTGGCGCTCATCGGTTATATGTTCTTGAGCCCTGCCGCCCGTGAGGTCGATGCGACCGCCGAGCTCAACGCCCGTGACGAGGCCCGCGCCAAGCGCAAAGCCAAGCAGCGTGGGGAGCGTGCCCGCAAGATTCGCGAAAGGAATGAGCGTTAATGGCCGACATCCATATTCTTGTTGCCGACGATGCTACTGGTCAGCGTCTCGATGCCTATCTGGGCGCCAACGATGGCTGCCCCACGCGCTCTGCCTGTGCGCACTTGATCGAGGGCGGTGCCGTTGCCGTCAACGGCGAGACCTGCCTATCAAAAAAATATGCTGTGCGCTCCGGCGACCGTATCTCGGTCGACTTACCCGAGCCGCACGATCCGACCGACGTGATTCCCGAGGCCATTCCCCTTGATATCCGCTATGAGGACGACTACCTCATCGTGCTCTCCAAGCAGCGCGGCTTGGTGTGCCATCCCGCCCACGGCCACGAGAGCGGAACCCTTGCGAATGCTCTGGTCTATCACTGCGGTATCGACCATCTGGGCACCGTGCAGGGTGAGGACCGCCCCGGCATCGTGCATCGCCTGGATCGCGATACCTCGGGCCTTATGCTCGCGGCAAAAGACGACGACACCCAGCGCGCGCTTCAAAATCTCATCCGTACGCGTACGCTCGACCGCCGCTACATTACGCTCGTTCACGGGCACATTGCCATGGACGAGGGCACTATCAACACCGGTATTGCCCGATCGACGCGCGACCGCGTGAAGATGGCGGTTTCTGATGACCCCTTTGCGCGCCAGGCCATCACGACTTTCAAGGTGCTCGAGCGCTTTGATTCCACGCGTTTTGACGACGGCTACACGCTTGTCGAGTGTCACCTGTTTACCGGCCGCACGCATCAGATTCGCGTGCACATGCGTCATATCAACCACGCCTGCGTGGGCGATCCGCTCTACGGTAAGTGCGATGCGCGTGCCGATCAGCGTCTGACCAGGCAGTTCCTTCATTCCTGGCGCGTGGCATTCGACCATCCCGTGACGGGGGAGCGCATCGAGTGCCGTGACGAGCTGCCGTGGGACCTTTCCGCGGTTCTGGATGATCTGGCCCCGCGTTCGCTCGGTCGCACTGACGCTGGCGATGACATCGTCCCGCAGCTCGGTCTGCTCGAAGCCTAGCCCGTATTAGGTGGTTTCTTGAACTCGGTAAGCCTGCGGTAAGATATACGGTTGTTTACGTAACGCGTTGCTGGGAGCCTGCATGCTCGCCTTTTTACAAACCAACACACCCATCGTGATCTTCAACCAGATTGTCGTCACGCTGCTCACGGCCTGCTTTCTGTACCAGGTGGTTTTCTTTGTCATTGGCGCTCTTCGTGGTGAGGTCGCGCCTCCTAAGGCCAAAAAACTCCACCGGTATGCCTTCTTTATTGCAGCGCATAACGAGGAGGCCGTGATCGCTAACCTCGTTCGCTCCATCAAGGATCAGGACTATCCGTCCGAGCTTATCGAGGTCTTCGTGGTCGCCGACGCCTGCACCGACAACACGGCGCAGCTCGCGCGCGAGGCGGGCGCCATCGTTTATGAGCGTAACGATCTAGCCCGCAAGGGTAAGAGCTGGGTCATGGACTTTGGTTTCGACCGCATCCTTAACGAGTATCCCGATACGTTTGAAGGTTACTTTATCTTCGATGCCGATAACGTCATCGCCCGCGATTACGTGTCCAAGATGAACGATGCCTTTGACCAGGGCTTCCATGTGGTCACGAGCTATCGCAACTCCAAGAACTTCGGCAGCTCGTGGATCTCGGCGGCTAATGCCACCTGGTATCTGCGAGAGGCGCGCTTTCTCAACAACGCACGCAACATCTGCAAGACGTCTTGCGCCGTCTCGGGTTCGGGCTACCTCATTTCCGCCAGTGTTATCGAGGGCATGCACGGTTGGCAGTTCCACACGCTGACCGAGGATATTCAGTTCACCACGTTCTGCGCCATTCACGGCATTCGTATTGGCTATGCGCCGGCGGAGTTCTTTGACGAACAGCCCGTGACGTTTAAGGCGTCCTGGAAACAGCGTATGCGTTGGACCAAGGGCTTCTACCAGGTGTTCTTTACCTACGGTAAGCATCTCGTCAAATCGACCTTCCGCTATCATCGCTTTGCCGCCTACGACATGTTTATGACGATCGCTCCGGGTATGCTGCTATCGCTGATCTCGATGCTCGCCAATGCTACCTTCCTCATCGTGGGCGGGCTTTCGCACGGCTTCTTGGCCACCGAGGTCGAGATGCAGGCTTGTGCCGCCTCGCTCATTATGACCTTCGCGATGATGTACCAGACCTTCTTTATCCTGGCGCTACTCACGACCATCTTTGAGTACAAGCATATTCACTGCGCGCAAAAGTGGCGTCTGGTGACCAACCTGTTTACCTTCCCGATCTTTATGTTCAGCTATATCCCCATTACGGTGGCTGCTCTGTTCCTGAAGGTCGACTGGGTGCCGACGCAGCACGCCGTAAGCGTTACCCTCGACGAGGTCATGCAAGGCGCCAAATAACCACGATCTAAACCACCACAAAGGAACAGCGCCTTTGTGGTGGTTTTTGCGTTTGAGCTGCTGCCCAAGGAGGTGTTCGATGGTCTATATCCCGTTTTGGATTTGCATCTTTGCCGGCGCGGCGATTGATGCCCGTGAGCGGCGTTTTCCCAATGAGCTTGCTGGCGCGTGTGCCGTGGCGGCGTTTGCAGGCGTTTGGCTCGACAGGGGCATTAACACGGCGCTTGACCACGCCGGTCTTGCGGTCATCGTCTACCTTGCCCTTGTGCTTACTGAGTCGCTCTCGCGTCGTGCTCGTCACGCTCCCGGCATTGGCATGGGGGACGCCAAGGCGCTCTATGCCCTTTGTACCTTCGATCCCCTGGGTGGCATCGTTGCGTTTGCTGCCTCGCTCCTTGCCCTTGCTGTCACCTGTCTCATCGCAAAATCGCGCTCCTTGCCATTGCTGCCGTTTTTGGTGCCGATATTTGCCATAATCGAGGTTGTTGGTAGTACGTTGTAACCGTTTGCGCGCCCTTTTTAAGGAGCATGCCATGGCAATCAATCAACAGACAGCCGCCATCAAGGCTCGTATGGATCGCATTCCCGCGGCGTTGTCGCCCGAGCTGGTCGAGCGTATCGCCGTCGACCGCGCCTCGGGTGTCGTTAATCCCTATCGATGCGGTGACGGCCAGGTCATCCGACGTGTCGATCGGGCTGCAGACGAGGGCACGCTCATGCGTCCGGCCTTCATGCGCGATACCGAAAAGATTCTGCATCTGCCCGCATACTCCCGTTATGCAGGCAAAACGCAGGTCTTTAGCTTCCGTAGCAATGATGACCTGTCGCGCCGCGGTCTGCACGTGCAGCTCGTCTCGCGCATTGCGCGCGATATCGGTCGCGCCCTGGGGCTCAATTGCGATCTGATCGAGGCGATTGGCTTAGGCCACGACTTGGGCCACACGCCTTTTGGCCATGCCGGTGAGCGATTCCTCAACGATATCTATCACAAGCGCACGGGTCGTTATTTTTTCCATAACGTGCAGTCGGTCCGCGTGCTCGACGCGCTGTACGGCCGCAACGTGTCGCTCCAGACGCTCGACGGCGTTCTGTGTCACAACGGCGAGTACGAGCGACGTGTGTTTGAGCTTTCGGACATGGGCTCTTTTGACCAGTTCGATCAGACGGTTGAGGATTGCATTGCCACGGGTTATAGCGCAATCGAGCACCTGCGCCCCATGACGCTCGAGGGCTGTGTGGTTCGCATCTCGGATATCCTTGCCTACGTGGGGCGCGATCGCCAAGACGCCATTGCGGCGGGTCTGCTGTCAACCGACGCCTTTGACGATGACCTGGGCGGAGCATACAACAGTTGGATTCTTACGCATGCCTCCATCGATATCGTCGAGCACAGCTATGGCAAGCCACGCATCGAGATGAGCGAGGACCTGTTTGAGGAAATCCGCCGAGCCAAGCGCGAGAACTACGAGAAGATTTATAGCAAGGGCGGCATCGAGGGCGACTCCGAATCGGAGCTGCGTGAGGCCTTCGAAAAGCTCTACGACCGTTGCCTGCGGGATATAAACGAAGGCAACGAGTCTTCGTATATCTTTAAACACCACATTTTGCGCATTGAGCAGCAGCTTTCCTACTACGATCGCACCTATGCCTGGCAGGACGATAAGGACCAGGCGGTCGTGGATTACATTGCAAGCATGACGGATGGCTATTTCTGCGAGCTTACGAGCAAGTTGTTTCCGGGATTGAAGTTTCCGCACCGTACCTATATTAACAAACGGTAGTTCGTATATATTCGGTATACTGTTCGTGGAAAACGTTTTTGATTGACGCACGGGATGGCTATGGACGACCTTTTTTCTGCTTCGACGCGCGAGCGTTCCTTTCAGAATGCGCCGCTTGCGGTGCGCATGCGGCCCAATTCGCTCGACGAGTATGTGGGCCAGCAAAAGGCCGTCGGTAAGGGCTCGTGGTTGCGTGCCGCGATTGAGCACGACGTGCTGTCGAGTGTGATCCTGTACGGGCCGGCCGGTACGGGCAAAACGACGCTGGCCCATATTATCGCCAACCATACCAAGAGCGAGTTTGTCGAGGTCAGTGCCGTGACGGGCACCGTAAAGGACTTGCGCCGCGTGATTGACGAGGCCAAGACGCGCCTGAATACCTACGACCGCCGCACCATTCTATTCATCGATGAGATTCACCGCTTCTCCAAGTCACAGCAGGATGCCCTGCTGCATGCAGTTGAGAACCGTACCGTCATTATGATTGGTGCTACGACGGAGAATCCGTACTTCGAGGTCAACTCGGCGTTGCTCTCGCGCGGTCGCGTGGTGGAGCTTGAACATCTTAAAGACGAGGATATCGCCACACTCATTGAGCGTGCGCTCGAGGCGCCGCAGGGTTTGAACGGCAAATTCTACGCCGATGAGGATACGGTTAAGACCATCTGCACGCTGGCTGCGGGCGACGCTCGCTCGGCGCTCACGACGCTCGAGCTTGCGAGCGAGATTGCCGTCACGCGTCCCGATACCGAGGGAACGTCAGCGCCGGCGGCGGGGGAACGCTATCCCATTACCGTGGATGACGTGAAGATCGCCAATCCACGTCGTGGGTTTTCGTATGACAAAAACGGTGACATGCACTACGACATTATCAGTGCGTTTATTAAATCTATGCGCGGCAGCGATCCCGATGCCACGATCTATTGGCTCGCGCGCATGATCGATGCAGGGGAGGATCCCAAGTTTATCGTTCGCCGCATTATGATTCAGGCTTCCGAGGATGTTGGCAACGCCGACCCGCAGGCGCTTTTGGTGGCACATGCCGCATTTAAATCTGCCGAGGTCATTGGCTATCCCGAGTGTCGCATCAACCTGGCTCAGGCTGCGCTCTATGTGTGCCTGGCGCCTAAGTCCAACGCGTGCGAGGCCTCGATCGATGCGGCGCTGGCCGATATCCACAGCAGTGGTCTTCGTGAGGTGCCCAGCTACCTGCGCGATCGTCATCGCCCAGGCAGCGATGAATATGGCGTGTATAAGTATCCGCACGATTATCCCGAAGGCTGGGTCGATCAGCGCTATTTGCCCGAGGGGTTGGAGCGCGGCGCGTTCTGGCAGCCTGCCGGCCGCGGTTGGGAAGAGTGGCGTGTTGAGCAAAGCGAACGCGACCGTAGCGGTAATGCTCCGAAGTAACTGCTGATTATTTTGTCCCAGGATCTCACGCTTGGCATGTTCGGTCCCCTTTGGGGTACCATGAACAGCGTCTGTATTTCGATTCCTTTGGGAGGCTTGTATGAGTCCCATTCAAATCGCCCTGCTGTTGCTCGCCGTTGCCGGCGTGTGGGCTGTTGTCGAGCTCGCGCTCACGCTGCGCAAGACCCGCACCGTCGTTGATTCGCTCGACAAGACGGTGAGTGACCTTAACAATACGCTCGCCGAGGCACAGCCTGTGGTGGCAAAGCTCGACGGCGCTGTCGATGAGCTCACCCCCGCGCTGGCACAGGTTGAGCCGCTCCTCAAGTCGAGCAAGACTGCCGTTGATGCTCTGACGTCTAACCTCGTTGAGGTTGAGGCGGTCGTTCGCGACATCTCCGAGGTCACGGGCAGCGTGGCCGAGGCCAGCAATGCCGTATCGAGCGTGACTGATTCTGCTGCTGGCGCCGTGCAGAAGCTCTTCAATAAGGTGAAGGCTCCTGCAGCCGACGCCGATCGCAAGCTCGCCGCTGCCGCCGCCGAGGCCGAGCAGCCTACTGAGCGCGTTCTGATTGGCGATGACGATGCCGCTGCTGACGACGATGATGTTCAGAAGCCCGCTGCTAAGCCTGCTCAGTATTACACTTATACGCCTGCCGAGACCTCCGAGGAGTCCTGCGATGAGTAGCGAAGCAACCTGCCCCATTACGCTGAGCGTTGCCGGTGATCCGCGTCTCGCGCGCTTGGTGCGCATGACGGCCGCCAACGTCGGCGCCCTGTGCTCTATGTCCGTTGATCGCATCGAGGACATTCGTATGGCTGCCGAAGAAGCCTTCATCTTTGGCTGCACGGCTGTTGATTCCGACGATATCTCGATCAAATTCGATGTCGACGAATCGCATGTGGGCATGACCTTTACCTTTGGCGACCAGGCGACTGTCGATGAGGATGACCAGGCTGCCGTGTATGCCGAGCTCATTTTGGCGAGCGTGTGTGACTCTTACGAAAAGACTACAGCGCCCCTAACGCTTTCCCTCGACCTCAAGGCGGATATCTAATATGACCGAACGTTCCCGGAGCGGCAAGACCGCTTGGGACAAGGAGAAAACCCGCGAGCTGTTTCGTCGTTATAAGGAGACCGGTGATCCGGATGCTCGCGAGCAGCTCGTCATGTCCCATATGAACCTGGTAAGGTTTCTTGCCAACAAATTTAAAAACCGCGGTGAGCCGCTCGATGACCTTTTGCAGGTCGGCTATCTGGGCTTGCTCAAGGCTATCGACCGCTTTGACCCTGAACGCGGACTTGAGTTCACGACGTTTGCCACGCCCACCATCCTGGGCGAGATTAAGCGCCACTTCCGCGACAAGGGCTGGAGCGTGCGCGTGCCCCGACGTTTGCAGGAGCTCTCGGCCAAGGTCAACCAGGCTACCGATAAGCTCACCAACGAGCTACAGCGTTCGCCCAAGGTTGAGGAAATCGCCGAATACCTCGACGTGACTGTCGACGAGGTGCTCGAAGCCATGGAATCGTCCTCGGCCTACACCTCGGTGCCCATCGAGGCTCCTGGCGCGTCCGATTCCGACGATGCGCCTTCGATTCTTGACCGCTATGCCGACGAGGACAATGAGCTCGACTTTACCGATGACCGCCTGGTAATCGAGGAAGCCATCCGCGATTTCTCGCCTCGCGAGCGCGAGGTTATCGAGTTGCGCTTCGTAAAGGGCATGACCCAGATCGAGATCGCCAAGAAGCTGGGCATCTCGCAGGTGCAGGTCTCGCGCCTGCTGCGCCGTACCCTTAAGAAGATTCAAGATAAGATCGACCCCGACGGAGTGATGATTCGTTCATGAGTGAGCACCCCCAACAAATCGACCGCACGCTTCGCGATACCCGCATTCTGACGCTGCGCATTTGGGGCGTCGTCGGCTGCATTGTCATCGCTGCCGTAATCTTTAACCTTATGGGCATCCTGGCACCGGTCATCGAGTTTCTCGCTGTCGGTTCCATCATCGCTTTTGTGATGTCTCCGATCACCAACTGGCTCGAGCATCACGGCGTCGGACGTGGCCTCGGTTCGCTCATCGCACTCATTGTGGTTGTTGCCGTGCTCGTCGGCGTCGTCTGCATCCTATCGCCTATTTTGCTCGGTCAAATCATGGAAGTCCTGAGCCGCCTGCCCGAGCAGCTTCGTGTTGCGGGTGGTGATCTCAACGAGATGCTCTCGCATGCCAAGACGCTCAACAACACGCCGCTCAAGGAGTATCTGGACGATAATCTTTCGTCGCTGGTTGCCGTGGCATCGAAGTATGTGTCTCAGATCGCTGCCGAGCTTGGCCGCGGTGTGTTCCCGCTCATCACCAATACAGCCTCGCAGTTGTTCGTGATCTTCCTTGGTCTGGTGCTTGCGTACTGGATGGCCTGCGACTACCCTCGCATGCACCACGAGATTTGCACCATCATCGGTCAGGAGAAGGAGACCTCGTACCGCTTTATGGTCGCCATCCTTTCTCGCTCTGTCGGCGGCTACATGCGCGGTATGGTCGTGACGTCCATCTGCGGTGGTTTCCTCGCCTTTATCGGTTTTATGATCATCGGCCATCCGTATGCGGCGCTCATGGCCATCTTTACCGGCATCATGCATTTGGTTCCGGTCGTCGGTCCCTGGGTGAGCGCAGCAATCGCCACAGTGCTCGGTTTCATGTTCAGCCCCATGTTGGCGTTATGGACGCTCATCGTGACGATGGTCGCTCAAAACGTCACCGATAACGTAATTTCGCCTAAGGTCATGCAGAGCTCGGTGCAGGTGCATCCCATCATGAGCCTCACGGCGCTCGTTATTGGCTCGGCACTCATGGGTCCTATTGGCATGATCATTGCCATTCCGCTGTGCGCAGCCCTCAAGGGCATTTTCGTCTACTACTTTGAGAACGAGACCGGCCGTCAGCTCGTGGCATACGATGGCGCCGTGTTTAAGGGCACGCCGTATCGCGATACCGAGGGCAACCCGGTCGCCGCCTACGACGCGCTTGGCGACGATACGTTCATCTACGAGTCCGAACTCATCGGCAACGAGACCGCTCCCGAGGCCCAGGCAATGCCCAAGCCCGAGCTCGATAATCCCTGGATTAAGCTCTCAGGCCTGCAGCCCGACGCGACGGGTTTCTTTAAGAACCCCTTTGCCAAGGACGACGACACAGGCTCTGACGACGACACCAAAACCGGCATCGACGGCTCCATGGACGATTCGGATTCCAAATAGGCTCTGTTAGCGTTTCTTGATGTTGTAAATAACAATAAACGCGATCAAAGCGATTGATAAGGGGCCAGCCACATAGAAAAAGATGGCGTCAATTGCGCTTAGGGTGTAATACGCTTTATCGCCAGATGTTATTGCGTACAATGCGTAGCCAAATCTCGGCTGGTTCACATACCAGCTCGAGTAAGCGAAGATTGCTAAAAGGGCTACTGAGGTTAGTGCATTCACGGCAAACCGTTTGCTATTCATCGATCGCTCCTTCCGGACGATTCTTATATGCAATTATACCGAAATCATTTTTTTCAAAGTATTTGACAGACCTAAATAACGTGCACTTTCGCTGGAGGGTCGCTGTTTGGCGGCCCTCTTTTTTGCACAGGCGCGGTGGGATGGTAATATCGTTACGTTTGAACTGTTTCGATGTGAAACCGAGGAGATCCCCTCTATGAGTGCTGACTACCCGTCAATGACTACGGCCGAGATCCGCTCCAAGTTCCTCAACTTCTTTGAGGAGCGCGGTCTTAAGCTCTATCCTTCTTCGTCCCTCGTCCCCGACGATCCTTCGCTGCTGCTTGCCAACGCCGGCATGAACCAGTTTAAGGAGTATTACCAGGGCAAGAAGACCATGAAGGAGATCGGCGCAATCTCTTGCCAGAAGTGCGTCCGCACCAACGACATCGATTGCATCGGCGAGGACGGCCGTCACCTGTCCTTCTTTGAGATGCTCGGCGACTTCTCCTTTGGTGGCGTCTCCAAGCAGCAGGCCTGCGCTTGGGCCTTTGAGCTCATTACCAAGGAGTTCAAGCTGCCTCTCGACCGCCTGTACTTTACTGTCTTTACCGAGGACGACGAGACCCACGATGTGTGGCGCTCCCTGGGCGTTGCCGAGGATCATATCTCCCGCCTGGGCGAGGACGACAACTTCTGGGCCGCTGGCCCCACCGGCCCCTGCGGTCCGTGCTCTGAGATTTACTTTGACATGGGCGAGGAGGTTGGCTGCGGCAGCCCCGACTGCAAGCCCGGCTGCGACTGCGACCGCTTCCTGGAGTTCTGGAATCTCGTCTTTACCCAGTACGACCGCCAGGAGGACGGCTCCATGCCAGAGCTGCCGCACCGCAACCTCGATACGGGCATGGGCCTAGAGCGCATGGCCGCCATCATGCAGCACAAGACCGCCAATTACGACGGCGATCTGATGCAGCACCTCATCAAGCTGGGCGAGGAGATCAGCGGCAAGACCTATGACGCCGACGATTACTCCGGTGCCAGCCGCTCGCTGCGTATCATCGCGGATCACTCTCGTGCCGTCGACTTTATGATCTCGGACGGCATCCTGCCCGGTAACGAGGGTCGCGAGTACGTCCTTCGACGCCTGCTCCGCCGTGCCGTGTTCCACGGTCGCCTGCTGGGTATCGAGGGCGCCTTCCTGACCAAGTTTATCGACGAGGTCAACGCTCAGATGGGCGATGCCTATCCCGAGCTGCTCAAGAACGTCGCGCTCGTCAAGGGTATCGTCGCCTCCGAGGAGGAGCGCTTCTCCACGACGCTCGACAACGGTCGCGTCTACCTGGATGAGGCCCTGGCAGCGCTTGCCGAGGGCGCTGTGCTTCCGGGCGATGTTGCCTTTAAGCTGCACGACACCTTTGGTTTCCCCATCGACCTGACCGTCGAGATCGCCGGCACCGCTGGCCACGACGTCGACATGGACGGCTTCACCGCCTGCATGGAGGACCAGAAGGCCCGCGCCCGCGCCAATGCCAAGGGCGACGCCTGGGGCAGCTTCAACGACGTGTGGGTCGAACTTTCCGACAAGGTCGCCGCGACTGAGTTCGACGGCTATGACAACGATGCGATCGTAGGCGCCAAGGTTGTTGCCATCGTGCGCAACGGCGAGTCCGTCGAGTCCGCTGCCGCCGGCGAGGACGTCGAGGTCGTTCTCGACCGCACCCCGTTCTATGCCGAGATGGGTGGCCAGCAAGGCGATGCCGGCAAGCTTTCCGCCGAGGGCGTTGTTCTGACCGTTGCCGACACCAAGAACCACAACGGTCTGTATGCCCACGTCGCGCACGTTGTCGATGGCACGCTGACTGTCGGTGCCGCTGTGACCGCCACGCTTGACGCCGAGCGCCGTGGCTTCCTGCGCCGCAACCACACCGCCACGCACCTGCTCGACGCCGCGCTTAAGCAGGTCCTGGGCGAGCATGTCTCCCAGGCCGGCTCGCTGGTGACGCCTGAGCACCTGCGCTTTGACTTCACGCACTTCGAGGCCCTGTCCTCCGAGCAGCTCAAGGCTGTCGAGGACCTGGTCAACCAGCAGATCTTCGCCTCCAAGCCGGTCTTGACCCGCGTCATGGGCATTGACGAGGCCAAGTCCGCCGGTGCTGTCGCCCTGTTTGGTGAGAAGTATGGCGACGTCGTCCGCGTTGTCTCCGTGGGCGCCGAGGACCAGCCGTTCTCCCGCGAACTCTGCGGTGGCACGCACGCTGCCAACACCGCCGAGATCGGCCTGTTCAAGATCATTTCCGAGTCCTCTACGGGCTCCAACGTCCGCCGTATTGAGGCCGTGACCTCTAAGGGTGCTCTCGACTACATGGCCGACCGTCTGGCGCTCGTCGACGCCGCCGCTGCTGCGCTCAAGTGCCGCGTGGATGAGGTTCCCGCCCGCGTGGAGAACCTGCAGGCCGAGCTGCGCGAGACTTCCAACAAGCTCAAGAAGGCGCTGACCGGTGGCTCCTCCGACGCTATCTCCAGCGCCATCGAGGGCGCCGTCGAGCTCGACGGCTACAAGCTCGTCGTCGCTGAGCTCCAGGGCCTTGAGGCTGCCGACCTGCGCAACGTCTGGGATACCGTGCACCAGAAGGTCGCCGGTCCTGTCGCCTGCGTCGTCGCCAGCGTGACCGAGAAGGGCACCCCGGCCCTGCTCGCCGCCGGCTCCGATGACGCCGTCAAGGCCGGTTTCCACGCCGGTAACGTGATCAAGCAGATCGCGGGCCTGGTCGACGGTCGCGGTGGCGGCCGTCCCAACATGGCCCAGGCCGGTGGCAAGAATGCCGCCGGCATCGCCGATGCCCTCGCGGCCGCTAAGACCGCGCTCGGCGCCTAAGAATCTAGGTAGTCGCTGTGGTCGCGCTTGCGCTGGACATAGGGGAGACCAGGATCGGCATCGCCGTCTCGAGCCGTGATGGCAAGATGGCGATGCCTGTCAAGGTGCTCCCGGCTGCAGAGGTCACCGGTATGGCCAAGACGTTCCGCTACCTGGTCGAGGACTATGAGCCCGATATCCTGGTAAGTGGGCGTCCCCTGACCATGGCCGGTGAGCCCGGTCCCCAGGCCGAGCGCGTTGCCGCTGTTGCGCAAAAGATTGCCGACGAGCTCGATCTTCCGTTGGAGTTTGAGGACGAGCGCCTGTCCTCGCAAGAGGCAAAGCGTATCCTGCGCGAGCAGGGCCTCAACGAAAAGCAGATGAGGGGCAAGATTGACATGATTGCCGCCAGCCTGTTTTTGCAGACGTGGCTTGATCGTAAAAACGAGGAGGTTTCGCATGCCTAGCGCTCCCGATCCGCGCCAGCCGAATTGTACACGTCAGTCGGCGTCGCGCCCTGCCCAGCCTGGCCAGCGTCCGGCACAGCCGACCCAGCGCGCAGCTCAGTCTGCCGCGCGCCCGGTGCAGTCCTCCTCTCGTTCGGCCCAACCTGTTCAACGGACGGGTCAGCAGCCTTCTGCTCGTTCGGTTCAGTATCCGGCTTCTCACGCGGCTCAGCAGCCCACTGCTCGTTCGGCTCAGCCTGCAGGCGGTGCTCGCTTTAAGCAACAGGCACCTACCCAGCGAACGCAGGCCCCCCAATCGCATTCGCATCACGCTCGCGGTTCGCATGGCGTTGCTCCGGCGACTCGCTCGAGCTACAACACGCATGCTCGTCGCGGTGCTCAAAAGAAGAGTTCTCCGGTTCCTATGATCATCGGCGTTGTGGTGGCCGTAATCGCGCTTGCTACTATCGCTTTCTTTGTCGTACCTGCCGTTAAGGGCTTCTTTGCCGGTGAGGATGCGAAAGTCGCTGCTGGCCAGCAAGTTACGGTGACCATTCCCGACGGTGCTTCGGGCGATACGATCGCCTCGATTCTCTCCGAGAACCATATCGTCGAAAATCCCAAGGATTACTACGCGGCGGTGAAAAAGCTTAACGCCGATATGTCGCTTAAGCCTGGCACCTACTCGTTCACCACACTCATGGATGCGACCAAGGTTGTTCAGCAGCTCATGGAAGGCCCCAACGCGGGCTCCAATGCGCTGACTATCCCTGAGGGTCTGACAGTCGATCAAGTCGCCGACCGCGTGGCCCAGGCCTACGACAGCATCTCTAAGGAAGACTTCCTCAACCAGGCCAAGGCCTCCAACTACGTGGACGACTATAGCTTCCTTAAGGGCGCCGCCAACGACTCGCTCGAGGGTTTCTTGTTCCCCAAGACCTATTCGTTGGGTGATTCGCCGACGGCCGATGACGTGATTCGCGCCATGCTCGATCAGTTTAAGACTGAGTACAAGTCGCTTGACTTTGCGAGCTGCGAAGCCAAGATCAAGGAGCGCTACGGTGTGGAGATGTCCGACTACGACATCGTTAACTTGGCCTCTATCGTTGAGCGCGAGGGCCTCAACGCCGATCAACGTGCGCACGTGGCCTCGGTCTTCTACAACCGCCTTGCAGGCAAGCTCGACGGTCTGCGCTATCTCAACAGCGATGCGACCATGATGTATGTCACCGGTGGCGAGGTTACCGCCGACGACCTGCAGAGCGATAGCCCGTATAACACCTATAAGCACGAGGGCCTGCCACCCACGCCCATCTGCTCTCCGTCGCTCGAGGCACTCAAGGCCACGCTTGAGCCGACCGACTCCGATGACCTGTATTTCTACATTACGCAGGACGAGGAGTACTTCTCGCAAACCTACGAAGAGCATCAACAGTCTTGGAATTAGCATGAGGATTTTTAGCCCCAAACGATACGTTGCCTCGGTCGATCGCATCGACCTTGATACCCTGTGGGCCGACGGCAAACGCGCCATTCTGCTCGATCGCGATAACACTCTGGTGCCGCGCGACACCGAGCAGGTTCCCACTGCGGTTTCCGCTTGGCTCGACGCCGCCCGCGCCAAAGGCTTTAAGCTGTGCATGGTGTCCAACAACTGGCATCGCGACCAGGTCATGAGCTCTGCACGCGAGCTGGGACTCGAGGCCATTAGCCACGCCATGAAGCCCGCCCCGTTTGCCTTGAAGGCGGGTCTTAAGCGCCTCGGCGCCACGGCAGACGAGGCGGTGCTGATCGGCGATCAGCTGTACACGGACGTGTGGAGCGGTAATTTTGCCGGCGTTGACACTATTCTGGTCAAGCCGCAGGCAACCCAGGACCTGTGGTACACGCAGATCTTCCGTATCTTTGAGCGCCGGGCCCTGCGCGACCTTCCCTGCGAGGAATAGGTTTCGCCATGTCTCAGCACATCAAACACGGCTGCGACCATATCTTCTTTATCGGCTTTTTGGGCGCGGGCAAGTCGACGCTTGCGCGCAATGTGGGCACTATGTTCAAGCGTCGATTCATCGATACCGATCGCTTGGTTGTGCGTCGATGCGGCAAGTCGGTGACCGAGATATTTGAGACCGAGGGCGAGGATCGTTTTCGCGAGCTCGAGACCTCGGCACTCCGTTCGCTTCAAAGCGAGCGCAGCCTGCTGGTATCGTGCGGGGGCGGCATCGTCGAGACGTCGGTGAACATTGAGCTGATGCACGAGATGGGTACATGCGTGTACCTCGAAGGCGACTTTGAGGACTCGTTGCGCCAGATTCGTCGCTCCGATACCCGGCCCGATTTCCGCTCGCCCGAGCACGCTGCGCGCTTGTTTGAGCATCGCCGTCCGCTGTATCGCCAGGCGGCCGATATTACCCTTGATATTCGCAACAAGTCCTTCGAGGACGTTTCCTACCTTTGTGCCGAGATGCTTTTGGAGCGTGGACTGCTATGATTCGCCGTCAACTTATCAATTTCCAAAACCGCAGTGTCGATGTCCGCGTCGGATTGGGGGCGTTCGAGGAGCTGTCGCGCATGTTTGCCTCGGCTGTGGGCAAGCCTAAGCGTGCGATGGTGGTTTGGAACGACGCCACATCCGAGCGTTTTGGCGAGGTTGTCGAGCATGCACTTGTTGACGCCGGTTTTGCCGTGTCGCTGCTCGTCCTCGAGGTTTCGCCTGCCGGCGCTACGCTGGTCGATGCCGATACCGTCTTTGGCGCGCTGTCGGCTAACGGCATTACCTGCGATGATCTCGTTGTCGCTGTCGGCGACACGGCGACCTGCTCGGTTGTTTGCTGGTGCGCCAATCAGTGGTGCGGTCGCACCGAGTGCGCCTTGCTGCCGACGACGTTCGACGCCATGCTCACGGTCGCGACGACCATGAAGCCGCTTGTCGCCTCGTCGGCGCATGCGCTTCCCGCTATCGCGTTCCGTCCCGAGCCGGGCTTGGTCGTGTGTGACCTCGACCTTGTACGCGCGGCGGACCCCGAGGACCTCAAGCTCGGCTATGCGGTACTTGTTGGCACCATGCTTTCGAGCAGCAAGTCCCGCTGGAATCAGTTTACCGAGACCATTCCCGAGATTCTCGCGGGCGAGGAGGTCGCGCTCGTCAATGCCGTTCAGTGGTCTCAGACTGCCCGTAAGGACGTACTGATGGCCACGAACCCGAGCGCCCGCCATGCGCTCGATTTTGGCAAGACAGGGGAGCGTACTCTGCGCGTCTGCCTGGGCAAAGCCGCGGTGCAGGTTCCTGCCTACCAGCTGCTGTCCGAGGGCATGCGCTTTGAGGCGCGCCTAGCACATGATGCCTGCGACTTCGATATCGATTACGTCTTTGAGGTCGATGACTGCCTGGAGGACTTTGGTATCGAGGAGCTTGCCTTCGATCTGGAGCCTGCCGCATATATCGAGGAGTTCCGCAGGCAGCAGTTTGTTCGCTCGAACCGCAGCATGTTGCCGCTGCCCGCGGCGCTCGGCGCCATTCGTCTAACGAGCGTTGAGGACGAGGTTCTCGACCGCCATGCTCACGCATACTTGGCTTCTCGCAAAGAACTTCTCTAGGATTTATTGACATACATCGTCTTTCGTATCATGTTGAGGGGCGGGTTTCCAATCGGTTGCGAATCGCGCGCGATTCCATCTTTCGATCGAGGCCCGTCCCGCTTTTATGAGGACAATAAGAAAGGAATCTGCATGTCTGAGTTTGCTGCCGGTCCTGCCGGTCGTATCGAGCGTGTTCGTGCCCTGATGGCTGAGCGCGGCTACGACGCTATCGTCGTGCGCGACGAGGCCAACCTTCGTTGGCTCACGGGCGTGAAGGGCGTCTTCGACTACACCTTCGAGTTCCCGCACGCTGCATTTATTACGGCCGACCAGTGCCTGTTCCATACCGACTCACGCTATCTCAACAGCTTTGAGGAGAACACGTCCGCCGGCAGCCCCTGGGTCTACGACATGGACGAGGGCACCATCCCCGGTTGGGTCGCCGGCAAGATCGCGGCTAACAAGTGCCGTGTCTGCGCTGTCGAGGACGACATGCAGATCAACTTCTACCAGGGTATCCAGCGTGGCCTTGAGGATCGTTCCGTCGCCTGCATGCTGCCGCTGATGCATGACGACATTCGCAAGATGCGCGCCATCAAGGACGCCGAGGAGATCGAGCTCATGCGCCATGCGCAGTCGATTACCGACGCCGCCTTCCAGCACATGCTCGGCTATATTAAGCCCGGTATGACCGAGAAGCAGGTTCGCAACGAGCTCGAGAACTTTATGTTCGCCAACGGCGCCGACAGCCTGGCCTTCGGCTCCATCGTGGCGAGCGGCCCCAACACCGCCAACCCGCATGCCGTCCCGAGCGACCGCGTGATCGAGAAGGGCGACTTCGTTCTCATGGATTATGGCGCGGGCTATTGCGACTACCGCTCCGACATGACTCGTACCGTCGTGATGGGCGAGCCCACGCAGGAGCAGCTCGACTTGTACGCGCTCGTGCGCCGTGCGCACGAGGAGTGCGTCGCCGCCATCCATCCGGGCGTCGAGGGCAACGACATTTTCAAGCTTTCCAAGAAGATCATTGGCGATGCCGGCTATGGCGATTACTACAACCATGGTCTGGGCCACGGCGTGGGCATTGACATCCACGAGCTGCCCAACTTCAACCGCAGCAAGAATATCATCGAGGTCGGCTCGGTTATCACCATGGAGCCCGGCGTCTACCTGCCCGGCGTGGGCGGTGTGCGCCTGGAGGACTACGGCGTGGTCACCGAGAACGGCTACGAGCCCTTCACCAAGACGCCGCATGACCTTCACGTCATCGATTGCTAGTCTACTTCGGTAGATAGTTTGGGGCGGGGCCTCCGGAGCAATTCGGACGCCCCGCGTTCTCTTTTTATGCGCTCGCTGCAGGCGCCGTCTGCAAGTGTATAATTTCGCTCGTATGTAATTTGGACGCTTGTGCGTTCTGCCCATAACAAGAAAGGTCGCTATGCCTACCATTTCTACCGCCGACTTCAAGAACGGCCTCGGTCTCCGCATTAAGGACAAGGTCTACACCATCGTCGAGTTCCAGCATGTCAAGCCGGGCAAGGGCGGCGCGTTTGTGCGCTACAAGACCCGCGACATCAAGAGCGGCCGCGTCGTCGAGAACACCTGCAACGCCGGCACCAAGTTCGAGAGCGTCATGCTCACCACCCGTGAGTTCCAGTACCTCTACAACGATGGCACCGACTACATCTTCATGGACAACGAATCCTATGAGCAGGTTCCCGTTCCCGAGGACATGGTGGGCGAGAACTCCAAGTGGCTGCGCGAGAACGACATTTGCCAGCTGCTCTTCGCCGACGATGAGCTCATGGGCGTGACTCCGCCGATGTTCATCGAGACCACCATCGTCCAGACCGACCCGGGCTTTAAGGGCGACACCGTCCAGGGTTCCACCAAGCCGGCCACGATCGACACCGGCGCTGTCATCCAGGTCCCCATGTACCTCAACGAGGGCGAGGTCATCAAGGTTGACACCCGCGACGGCAAGTTCGTCTCCCGCGTCTAGCAACCAACTCTTCTAGGAGGACTCATGCCCCAGGAAATCAAGATTGACGGCATCGGCATTTCGCCCGATGTTCTGACCGCCATCGTCTCGCGCGCCGTGTCCGATGTCGAGGGCATCGCCTCCGTTGGCGTCAAGGACCTTGCCACCAACCTTGTCTCCATGATGCTCTCGTCCAAGGCCCCGGCTTCCGAGCCGGCGGTCGAGACCGAGGTCGTCGGCGACAAGCTCGCACTCACCGTGCGCGTTGTGGTGTTCTTTGGCTATCCGTTCAAGAAACTCGCCGAGGCCGTTCGCGCTGCCGTGGTCGCTGCCATCGATGCCCAGGTGGGCGTTGAGGTCGAGCGCGTTGACGTTTGCATCGACGGCCTCGTTTTCCCCAAGGAGTAACCTTTGAGCCTTAAGGTTTATCGCGGGCGTACGCTTGCCCGCAGTCAGGCGCTGCAGCTGCTGTTCCAGGCCGAGGCCACGGACAGCCCGCTCGAGCGCGTCCTCGAGGGCGATTTCCTGATCTCGAAGGGCCCCCTCGACCCCTATGCGCTGGAGCTGTGCCGCGGTGCCTACGAGCATATCGATCGCATCGACTGTGCCCTGCGCGCCGTCGCCAAGAACTGGGATCTTATGCGCATGCCCGGCGCCGACCGCAATCTGCTGCGTATCGCCGTCTACGAGATGCGCTTCCTCACCGACGAAGAGGTCTCGGACGCTATCGTGATCAACGAGGCCGTCGAACTTGCCAAGGCCTATGGCACCGACCAGTCCGCGTCGTTCGTCAACGGCGTGCTGGGCAAGATCGCGCGCAGCGAGGAGTTGCCGGGCGAGGACCTGTACCAGGAACTGCTGGCCGAGGATCGCGCTCGCGAGGAGGCCCAGGCTGCTGAGGCTGCCGCCAAGGTCGCTGCCGCTCAGGCTACCGCCGGTGTACTTGCCGAGGATGTGGACGCTGCTGAGGCCGTCGAGGCCGACTCCGTCGAGGAGTAGCCATGCCAGAGGGTTCTGTCCGCAACTTTGACGAGATTTCGGACCGTCTGGACCAGATCATCGCTACCGTTCGCTCCAAGGATACGTCCTTGGAGCGTTCACTCGATCTGTTTGACGAAGCGATTGAGCTGGGCTCCCGCGCGGTCGATATGGTCGACAAGTTTGAGCTGACGCCGCGTGAGGCCGATAAGCTCGAGCAGGAATACGATGAGGATGCGGCAAACGAATCCCAGGATAGCTAGGCCGCATCTCCGGATACGAATGGTTGATGGCATTCATGAAACGCGTGCGTCTTGATGACGAACTGATTTCACAGGGCATCTGCGCCGATCGCGCGGATGCCCTTCGCACTCTTATGGCCGGATTGGTCTCGAGTGGCGGCGAGCGCTTGACTTCGCCGGGCCTTAAGGTGATTCCGGGTCTGCCACTGCACGTGAAGGGGCGCATTCCCTATGTTGGCCGCGGCGGTCTTAAGCTCGAAGGCGCGCTTGATGCGTTTGGCATCAATCCGACGGGCCTTAGCTGTCTGGATGTGGGCTGCTCTACCGGCGGCTTTACCGATTGCCTGCTCAAGCGCGGAGCTGCGACCGTTGTCTCGGTGGACGTGGGTCGCGCCCAGTTTGATTGGTCGTTGCGTCAGGATGATCGCGTGACGCTGCATGAGCGCACAAACGTGACGCAGCTGCCTGAGCTTGGCTATGCCGGTGCCATCGACCTGGCTGTATGTGATGTCTCGTTTACCGGCATCGCGAATATCATCGACGCCGTGCTGGCGTGCCTGAAGCCTTCGGGTTCGTTCTGCACGCTCGTAAAGCCCCAGTTTGAGGCGCCGGCTGCGCTGGTGGGCGAGCGCGGTATCGTGACCGACCCCGCCGTCCGCCGCGATACGCTCGTGGCGGCGATTGAGCTTTTTGCCGCCAAGGGCCTGTTCCCGCTTGACGTGTGCGTGTCGCCCATCCATGGCGCTAAGGGCAACGTTGAGTTTTTCCTGTACGGCATAAGGTTTGCCCCTGGTGAACGCACCGACGATGAGCTGCAATCCCAGGTATCGGCTTTGAGCGAGAAAGCTGCAACGCTATGAAGGTCTTTCTGGTTCCCAATTACTACAAGCAAGAGGCGGTCGAGAGCGGCCTGATGCTCGAGCTTTGGCTTTCGCGCCAGGGCTACGAGGTCGCATGGGCTGCCGACCAGCGATCGAAGATTCAAAGCACGCCTGATATTGATGGCTCAGATCTGGTCATTACGCTCGGCGGCGACGGTACGTTGCTGCGCGCTGCCCGCATCCTCAACCATCGCGAGATTCCTATCCTCGGTCTTTCCTATGGTCACCTGGGCTTTTTAACTGCTGCGAGCCCCGAGGAGCGCGACATTCTGCAGGTTGTGAGCGATGCTCTGTCCGGCGAGCTCCACGTGAGCCGCCGCGCCACCATCGCCGCGGATATTGTGTCCGTGCGCGAAGACGGCGCGAAGGATGTCGTGCGCACGTTTGCCCTCAACGATATGGCACTTACGCGCGGCCCCCTGTCCGATATGGTCGAATTTGACATCACGGTGTCCGGCCATCATATCGACCGCCTTCGCGGCGACGGTGTCGTTGTTTCGACGGCGACCGGCTCCACCGGCTACGCGCTTTCCGCCGGCGGCCCCATTGTCAGCCCCGATTACACGGGTATGGTCTGTGTGCCCATCGCTCCGCATACCATTCAGGCTCGCGCTTTTTTGACCTCGCCGAGTGATGTCGTCGAGATCTTTATGTCCGATGACCGTCCGAGTGTTCCGGCGATCGCTATCGATGGACAGTTTATTACCTGCGATGGCACCGTTGAGAGCGTGGCGGTGCGCCGTGGTCCCGGCGACGTGCTGCTGCTCGATTACGGTCCCGAGAGCTTCTATAACTCGGTGAGCCGCGTGTTCTATGGAGTGCGCCATGATCGATGAGCTGCAGGTTTCCAACATCGCGCTCATTCGCGAGGCGACGTTGGTTCCGAGTGCGGGCCTAACGGTTTTGACCGGCGAGACCGGCGCCGGCAAGACCGCGCTGCTCTCGGCGCTCAAGCTCATTTTGGGCGAGCGTGCAGATTCGTCGACGGTGCGCGAGGGAGAGGCGCTGGCGAGCGTCGAGGCGCGCTTGTTCGACGGCCCGCACGACACGGAGGGCTTTACCGTGCAGCGCAGCCTTTCTGCCGAGGGTCGCAGCCGCGTCAAGATTGACGGCCGCATCGCCAGCGTGCGCGAGCTTTCCGAGCGCGTCGGCGTGATGATGGATCTGTGCGGCCAGCATGAACATCAGCGCCTGCTCGATCCGGCACATCATGTTGCCATGGTCGATGCCTGGGCTGGTCGCTCTGCGCTCGAGGCGCTGGAAAAGTACCGTGTCTGCTTTAAGGCGTCGCGTGCGGCTGCCAAGGAGGTCCGTCGCGTAGAGGAGGCGTCGCGAGCGCAGGGGAGTCGCGTCGAGGAGGCGCGCTTCGCCCTGGAGCGTATCGCCGAGGTTGACCCCAAGCCGGGTGAGTATGAGGAGCTCGAGGAGCTGCTGCCGCGCTCCGAGCATGCCGAGGTGCTGGTGGCGACGGCCAACGATGCCCATGCATCGCTTACTTCCGAAGGGGGAGCGCTCGATGCCGTGAACGGCGCCGTGGCAGAACTGTCGCGCATGGCTACCGTCGATCGCAAACTGGGTGACATCGCCGACGCACTTTCGGATGCCTGCATCTCACTCGAGGATTGCGCCAACGAGCTGCGTGCTTATCGCGATGGCGTTGCGTTCGATCCTCGCGAGCTCGCTCGCATGCGCGAGCGGTATTCCGACCTTAAGGGACTTCTGCGGCAGTGGGGTCCCACCATGGACGATGTATTTGCCATGCGTGACCGCTCGTGGGAGTTGTTATCGCTGGTGGACGATGGTGACGAGCAGATTAGGAAGGCACGCGAGGCACTCGGCGCGGCGGAGCACGAACTGTTCTCCGCTGCCAAGGCGCTTAAGCGCGCACGCAATACGGCAGCCCCGCGTTTTTGTTACGAGGTGTGTCGTCAGATGGCACGCCTCGAGATGGGCGGCGCTGAGCTGATCTGGGAGTCGCGTGATCTTCCGCGCGCCGAGTGGACGCCGGCGGGTCCTTCAAGCTACGAGCTTTTGTATCGCAGCGGTGTCGGCTTGACGCCGCGTCCCCTGCGCCGCATTGCCTCGGGCGGCGAGCTCAGCCGCGTCATGCTGGCGAGCAAGGTGGTCTTGGGTAATGCTGACGGCGTCGACACACTGGTATTTGACGAGGTCGATGCCGGTGTCGGCGGCTCCACGGCTCGTGCTCTTGCTGGTGTGCTGGCCGATCTTGCCGCTACGCATCAAGTGATTGTCGTAACCCACTTGGCGCAAGTCGCCGTCATGGCCGACAAGCATTATGTTGTCAGCAAGGAGCCGGGCGATGTTCCCCAGACGCATTTGGACGAGGTAACCGGCGAAGCGCGTACTGCCGAGATCGCCCGCATGCTCAGCGGCGATCAGTCCGAGGCAAGCTTGGCCCACGCAAAGCAGATGCTCGAAGAAGTTCGAGGCTAGGTCGTATCAGCGGTGTTGGTGGGACAAAATAGACTGAAATTTTTGTCCCACTACGCGTTTTACTCAACGACCTTGTCCGGCTGGATGAGCTCCTCGTAGTAGCTGATATGTTCACGAGCGTCTTCAATCTCGGGCAGCAGGAAGTTGTAGATAACTTCGATGATCATCGTGGCGCTGATCTTGGAGAACGCAAAGTCACCCGTCGTCAGCAGCGCCTCGTGGTTGACGGTATTAAAAGTGTAGTCTGCCAGGCGCGCGAGTGGAGACTTGCTGTCGCTGCTGATGACGACTACGGTGGCACCGCAGTCGCGAGCCGCTTTTGCCATGCGATTCAGTCGGCGCGACTTGCCGGAGTTTGAGATGAGCACGATGACGTCACCCGGGCGCAACGTGAGCGCAAAGCCGATTGATGTCTCGCTAATGGTGCTCGCCATGCAGCGCAGGCCCAGCTGCGAAAACTTAAACGTCGCATCGAGCGCGACCGCGTTCGTATTTCCCACAGCCGCAAACTCAATAACCCCTGCATGCTTAAGGGCATGCACAACAGCCGCCAACGTATCGTGGTCGATCCCGTCGATGGTCGCATTAAGCTCGCTCACCTTGGCAGCCAGGATGTTCTTAAGGCTCTGCTCCATATTGTCGAGCGAGACTTCGTCAGTCAGGCCCTCGTTGCGCTGGCTTTCCAAATCCCTCGCCAACGAAAACTGAAAGCTGCGGAAGCTGCCAAAGCCAAGCTTGCGGCAGAAGCGCGAAACGGTCGCCTCGGACGTGGCGGCGGCGCGCGAGAGCTGAGCCGCCGTGAGGCGTGGCGCCTCGGACTGGTGCTCCAATATATAGTCGACAATGCGCTGCTCGGATTCGCTGTATCCCTGATGGGTACTAATGAGGGAAAGTGCGCTCTTGCTACTATCGGTCATGGATGGCTCCTGGTTGGCATGATAATCGGACTCGTTTTGTACTGTCATAGTATAGGGGGATTTTCAATTACAAGATACACCTTGCCGTTTCAAGTGTTGATGGTAAACTTTCACCTACCGTTTACGGTTATGAAAGAACCTTTCACCGGAGAATTGCTCCTTGTCTCTTCTCACGCGGACGGTAGGTTGGTATCTTTCAGTTGTGGAAAAGCGCGCAAGGACGCGCGTGTAGGGGAGCGCCTGCGGGCGCAAAACTTAAAAAGGAGGGACACATGGCTAAGTTTGACATCATCGCCGCCACCGGTTGCCCGACCGGTATCGCGCACACCTTCATGGCGAAGGAGGCGCTGGAGAAGGCAGCTGCCGAGCGCGGTCTGACCATTAAGGTCGAGACCCATGGCCAGGTCGGTGTCGAGAACGAGCTCACCAAGAGTGAGATCGCCGGTGCCAAGGCCGTCGTCGTCGCAGCCGATAAGGATGTCCAGGCGGAGCGTTTCGCCGGCAAGCGCATGGTTTCCGTTGGTGTTTCCAAGGCCCTGTCCGTCGAGGCAGCCGGTAAGCTGATCGACCGCGCGCTCGCCGCCAAGGGTGACGACTCGGTTGCGGCTGCTGCCGATGTCGAGGATGAGGTCGAGGAGAAGGAATCTATCGGCCACATCATCTACAAGCACCTCATGAACGGCGTCAGCCACATGCTGGTCTTCGTCGTCGCCGGTGGTGTCCTGACCGCCGTTTCGTTCCTGTGGGGCATCACGTCCTTCGATTCGACGGCGTCTGACTACAACAGCTTTGCCGCTATGCTTAAGATCATCGGCGGTATCGCCATGAACCTCATGGTTCCCGTGCTTTCCGCCTATATCGCCGAGTCCATCGGCAAGCGCCCGGCGCTCGTCCCCGGCTTCGTTGCCGGTATGATCGCCATCCAGGGCCTGCCCGTTAACGCCGAGACCGGCATGATCGACGCCGGCGGCGCCGGCGTGGGCTTCGGCTTCCTGGGCGGCATCGTCGGCGGCTTCCTCGCTGGCTATGTCATCCTGCTGCTCGAGAAGGTCTTCTCCAAGCTGCCCAAGAATCTGGACGGCCTCAAGGCTATCTTCCTGTACCCGCTGTTCTCGACCGCCATCGTCGGCCTGGTCATGCTCGGCATCTCCGGCCCCATGGCTGCCATCAACACCGCCATGATGGACTTCCTCAAGGGTCTGTCCGCCTCTGGCGCCATTGTCCTGGGCCTTGCCATCGGCTGCATGTGCGCCGTTGACATGGGCGGCCCGGTCAACAAGGCTGCTTACGTCACCGGTACCGCTATGCTCACCGAGGCCTTGGCTGCTGGCGTTGGCACCGATACCTACAACTTCGGCACCAACTTCATGGCTGCCGTCTCCGCCGCCTGCATCGTTCCGCCGCTGATCACCACCTTCGCCGTCGTCGTTGGCAAGAAGTACTTCAGCCAGGAGGATCATGACGCCGGTATCGTCAACCTCATTCTTGGTTGCACCCACATCACCGAGGGCGCCATTCCGTTCATGACCAAGAACATCTGGCCCGTCATGCCCATCATGATGCTCGGTTCCTCCATCGCTTCGATCCTGACCATCATGTTCAACGTTCACGATCCGGCGCCTCACGGTGGCTTCCTGGTCCTGCCCGTTGTCGAGAACGGTCCGCTGTGGGTCCTCGCGATCCTCATC
Organism: uncultured bacterium; assembly: GCA_905214905.1. Classification (GTDB taxonomy): domain Bacteria; phylum Actinomycetota; class Coriobacteriia; order Coriobacteriales; family Coriobacteriaceae; genus Collinsella. The sequence continues at coordinate 25,484 of CAJMNK010000025.1, forward strand.
GGCGCTGTGATCGGTGGCATCCTGTTCGTGGCCTTCAAGAAGTACGACTTCGAGAAGAATCAGAAGGCCGCTCCTGTAGCCAAGCCGGTTGAGGCTTCCAAGGCCGCTGCCGTTGAGGCCCCTAAGGCCGACGCTGCCGACTTCGTGAAGGTTGAGAATGTCTTTGTCGCCGAGGACTTCGCTTCTCGTGACGAGGCTCTGAGCTTCGTTTCCAACCAGGCTGTCAAGGCCGGTATCGCCAGCGACGCCGACGCCGTGATGAACGCCTTCCTGGCCCGCGAGGCCGAGGGCACCACGGGCATGATGGAGGGCTTCGCCATCCCGCATGCCAAGTCCGACGCCATTACCGAGGCTGCCGTCATCGTCGTTAAGGACGAGTCCGGCGTGACCGGTTGGGATACCATGGACGGCGCTCCTGTCAACGTGGCTATCGCCCTGCTCATCCCTGGTGCACAGGCTGGCACCACGCACCTCAAGATCCTGTCCAAGGTTGCCGAGGCGCTCATGGACGAGGACTTCCGTGGCACCGTCAAGGGTTCCACCGACGCCGCCGAGATCGCCAAGACGATCAACGCCCGCCTGGTCTAATTCCGCATTACGCGAATAACATCGCCCCCTGTAACAAAGGCGAGGGCTCCCTACGGGTCCTCGCCTTTTTTCATACCACCCGGCACTCAGGGACGTTCCTTTCCTGCCGGCACCCCGGGACACTCCTTAGTCCCCGACAGGGCATAAATAGCCCTCATCGACTGAATCACCCACGCGAACAATAATTCAGCCAGAATTCCTTTTGCACGATATTTCT
>CAJMNK010000026.1 GCA_905214905.1 uncultured bacterium
CCGTCCCAGAAAAATCATCACAGAAAGGACTACTGCTGTTGAGCGCGGCGGGCGGCACGGCGGGCTCTTGCCTCTTGAATCTCTTCGAGGTGAGCGACGATCTCGGAGGCACTCTCCTCGATCGCCTTGCCGTCGGTGCGCACCACAAAGCAACCAAGGCGCTTCATGAGGGCACGAGCTTCCTCGAGCTCGCTGCGCACGCTCTCGGGCTCGGCATAGGAGCCGGCAACGGCACGGGCGTAGTCATCGCCCAAGCGGCTATCGCGAATTTCGGAAATCACATCGACGGTCGAAATCAGGCCGAACAGGCGCATCGGGTCGACCTCGTAAATCGACTTCGGCGGCTCCATGCCATGAGCCAACGGAACATTGGCAACCTTGTAACCTTGATAGGCCAAATACATCGACAGCGGCGTCTTGGACGTGCGCGATACGCCCAGTAGCACGATATCGGCACCCGACAGATCGTCGCAACCGCGCCCGTCATCGTGCTCAACGAAATACTCCATGGCCTCGATACGATGGAAATAGCGGTCATCGGTCTTGTGAATCACGCCCGCAACGCCCTTGGGCGGCACGCCGACGAGCGACGACAGCACGGCGAGCGTCGGACCGATCAGGTCGACCGAGCGAATGTGCAGCATGCCCAAGTAGTCGAGCACACGAGCACGAAGGGCCGGATCGACAATGGTGTGGAACACGGCGATATCGCGATGGTCGGCATCGACGCGCGGCCCCACAAATGACTTGACTTGCTCCACGGAGGCCACCTTTGGCAGGCGCAAAACGTGAAAAGCCCCTTCATCAAATTGCCCGGACGCCGCAAGCACCACCTCACAAGCGGTATCACCGAGCGAGTCGGAGATAACGATAACGGTGGGACGAGCGGTGACCGGGCAATCCATGCGGGGCTCCTTTTGCGCTTATACGCAGGCTGGCTTACTTTTTGCGGGCAAGCTCACCGATGTTGGCGATGCCGGAGAAAACGGCCTCGAAGCGGTTGAGCAGCTTAAGGCGATTATCGCGAAGCTGCTCGTCCTTGTCCATGACCATGACCTCATCGAAGAAGCGGTCGATGGGGGCACGCAAGGCGGCAAGGGCGGCAAATGCTGCCGGGTAATCCTCGGCAGCGAGAGCAGCATCGACGGCGGTCTGAGCAGCCTCGGAGGCATCGGCAAGCGCGAGCTCGGCCTCGCCCATCAGGCTGCGGTCGTACTCCGCACCCAGCTCGGGCTTGGAGATATGCGCGGCGCGGGCATAGGCGGTCGCCAGGTTGTCGAAGGTCTCGGCATCGTTCTTGCGAGCCTCGTCGAGGGCGGCGCAGCGGGCGAAGAAGACGGACGGGGCGATGATGTGCACCGCAGAGACGGCGGCAACGGTATCGGCCGGGATCTTTTCGTCGCGGGCCATGCTCACCAGGCGGCCATGGAAGAAGTCGCGAACCTGCTGGGCGACCTCGGCGGCGTCGAACTCAATGCTCTGCTCACTGTAGAGCTCGAGGGCGAAGTCGATGAGCGACGTGGGGTCGATCGGCAGACGATCGCGCAGGATGTTGATGATGCCGATAGCGGCACGACGCAGCGCGTAGGGGTCGGAGGAGCCGGTCGGGGGCTCGCCGATGGCAAAGATACCGGCGATGGTATCGAGCTTGTCGGCGCAGGCCACGATGCAGCCAGCGGTGCCCTCGGGCAGCTCGTCACCGGCAAAGCGGGGACGATAATGATCGCGAATGGCGTGGGCGACCTCGTCGTTCTCCCCCATCGCGGTGGCGTAGTAACCGCCCATCACGCCCTGCTGGCTCGTGAACTCGACGACGGCGTTAGACACCAGGTCGGCCTTGCACAGGTGCGCGGCGCGAGCAGCGTCGGCGGCAAGATGGGCGCCCAGGTGAGCCTCGCGGGCGATAGCGAGCGCGAGCTGCTCGATACGCTCGGACTTGGCGAGCACGCTACCGAGCTTCTCCTGGAAGGCAACCTTGGCCAGACGCTCACGGAACTCGTCGAGGGAGATCTTCAGGTCCTCCTCGTAGAAGAACTTGGCGTCATCCAGACGGGCGCGCACGACGCGCTCGTTGCCGTCGATCACGCGCTCGGCGTTCTCGGGCTTGCTGTTGGAAACGACCACGAACTCACGCGTGAGCTTGCCCTCGCCGTCATAGATCGGGAAGTAGCGCTGGTTGGTGAGCATGGACTCGCAGATGATCTCGTGCGGGACCTTGAGGAACTCCTCATCGAAGGTACCGACGAGCACCGTCGGCCACTCGCAGAGGTTGATGACCTCCTCAAAGACCTTCTTAGGCGTATCGACGTGGCAGCCGGGGCGAGCAGCCTCGACCTCGGCGATACCGGCAAGGATGGCCTCACGACGGCGCTCGGCAGAAAGCACACCGGCGTCCTCGAGCACCTGCTCGTAGACGGCGGGGCTGGCAACCACATGGTCACCAGGGCCAAGTACGCGATGACCACGCGTGGTGTTGCCACTCGTCACATCGGCAAACGACACGGGCACAACATCCTCGCCCAAAAGACAGCAGATCCAACGGACCGGACGAACAAAGGTCGCATGCTCGTGACCCCAGCGCTGGGAGCGGTAGTTGGGCCACTGCAGGCCGGCGATGGTCTTCTCGCACAGAGCGGTCAGAATCGGCGTAGCCGGTGCGGAGGGAATGTTCTTCTCGGCGAACACATACTCGCGACCGTCGGTGTCCTCGCGACGGACCAGATCCTCGGCAGCCACACCGCACTTGCGGGCGAAGCCCTGGGCGGCCTTGGTGGCGTTGCCGTCGGCATCAAAGGCAATGTTTGCCGCAGGACCGCGCTTGACCTCATGAACCTCATCGGTCGCGGTGGCGACGTTGGCCACGAGCGCAGCCAGACGACGCGGGCTCGAGATCACGCGGACCTCGCCATGGGCCAGACCGGCCTCGTCGAGGCCCTTGGCAATCATGGTGCCAAGCTGCTTGACGGCATTGTTCAGCGGTGCGGAGGGCATTTCCTCCGTACCGATCTCAAACAGGAAATCCTTAGCGTCTGCCATGGCTTACGCCACCTCGCCTTCCTGGTCGGCATTCTCGTTGACTCCGGCGACCTCGGCCATGTAGGCCTCGCAGCACGCCTTAGCGACGGCGCGGACGCGCAGGATGTAGTTAGCACGCTCGACCGCGGACAGCGCGCCGCGGGCATCGAGCAGATTGAAAGCGTGGCTGCACTTCATGACACAGTCGTATGCGGGCAGCGGCAGTTTGCGCTCCAGGCAGGAATGGCACTCGGCCTCGTAGTCGTCAAACTTCTGACGCATCATCTCGACGTTGGCGACCTCAAAGTTATAAGCACTGAACTCGCGCTCGTTCTCGAGGAACACGTCGCCATAGGTCATGGGCGTGCCGTCGGGCAGGTAGCTCCACACCAGGTCGTAGACCGAGTTGACGCCCTGCGCATACATGGCGATACGCTCCAGGCCATAGGTGATCTCGACGGGCACGGGGTCGACCTCGATACCGCCCACCTGCTGGAAGTACGTAAACTGCGTGACCTCCATGCCGTTGAGCCAGACCTCCCAGCCAAGGCCCCAGGCGCCCAGCGTCGGGCTCTCCCAGTCGTCCTCGACAAAGCGGACGTCATGGTCGTTGGGGTCCAGGCCAATGGCGGCCAGCGAACCCAGGTAGAGCTCCTGGGCGTTAACAGGCGAGGGCTTGATGAGCACCTGGAACTGATAGTAGTGCTGCATGCGGTTGGGGTTCTCGCCGTAGCGGCCGTCGGCGGGACGGCGGCAGGGCTGCGCATAGCAGGTGCGCCACTCGGCGGGACCGAGCGAGCGCAGCGTGGTCGCGGTATGGAAGGTACCGGCACCGACCTCGGAGTCATAGGGCTGCATAATGACGCAGCCCTGCTCGCCCCAGTACTGCTGGAGGCGCAGGATGATGTCTTGGAAGGAAAGCGATGAAGCGTTCATGCCTCTAATATCCCCTCGTCGAAACGATTACACGGTTAGGTACTGTACTATAGCGGTTTTTAGTCGATAGCGCCGATGCGGTTGAGCGGCCAGTAGCGAACGAGTGCCACGGCCATTAAATCGGAGCGGTCGACCGGCCCAAAATAGCGGGAGTCGGCTGAGTTCTCTCGGTTGTCGCCCATCACCCACACACACCCGTCGGGGACGGTGTAGGGATAGCTCACCTGGGCGCCGGGCGCTTGGACCGAAAGTGGCCAGCTCATGCCCGCCGTATAGTCCTCGTCGAGCGCTTGGCCGTCAACGACCACCTTGCCGTCCTGCAGGTCGACCGTCTGGCCGGCCGTGGCAATAACGCGCTTGACAAGAACATCATGCTCGGAGGTGCCATCGGGGTTGTGAAACACCACGATATCGCCCTGCTTGACGGGCTGACCGAGCTCGAGGCTCACCTTTTGCGCCAGGATCTGGTCGCCAATCTCGATTGTGTCCTCCATAGAGCCGGTGGGCACCACAAAGGGCTCGACCACAAAGGTGCGGATCAGGAAGGTGGCCACAAGCGCGATCGCGATGACCGCGATCCACTCAAAAGCGCCCCTCAACGCGGAATGTTGCGTAGGAACCATACTCACTCCTTGCTCTGCGAATACGAAGCGTCAAGGATCTCCTGCGCATATGCACGCTCCTGGGGCGTGAGCCGCGCCGTCTCGATCAGGTCGGGACGCCAGCGACAGGTGCGCTCGATGGCATTCTTGCGGCGCCAGGCATCGACCTTGGCGTGATCGCCGCTCACGAGCACCGGAGGAACGCCCTCGCCGTTGAACTCGGCGGGGCGGGTGTACTGCGCGTACTCGAGCAGGCCTCCGTCCTCGGCGGTCGAGAACGACTCGTCCACGTTGCTCATCTCGTCGCCCAGGGCGCCGGGAATGAGGCGTACGACGGCATCGGCAACGACCATCGCGGGCAGCTCGCCGCCCGTGAGCACATAGTCGCCGATCGACAGACGTTCATCGGCATAGGCATACGCGCGCTCGTCGACGCCCTCGTAACGGCTGCACACAAACAGCAGGCGCTCACTTTTGAGCAGGCGCTCGGCCACATGCTGCGTAAAAGGCTCGCCACAGGGGGTAAAGAACACCACAGTGGGCTTAGGACCCTCTGCGCTAATGGCCTCGATGGCCTCGGCGATAGGCTCGACCTTCATGAGCATGCCCTGCCCGCCGCCGTACGGCTCGTCATCGACGGTACGATGGCGGTCGTGCGTCCAGTCGCGCAGGTTATACGCCTTAAAATCAAAAAGGCCGGCCTTGCGGGCGCGGCCCAAAATCGATGTGGACATAACGGGCTCAAACATCTCGGGAAAGACCGAAAGGGTCTCGATCAGCATGTTGTCCTCCCTACTTGTCCATATCGATCAGGCCGTCCATAACGTGGACGGAAATTGTTCCTGTGTCGGGAAGATCGAGCACAACCTGCTCGATCACGGGAATCAGTACCTCGCCGTACCGATCGCCCTCGACAACCCAAACATCGTTCGCGGGCGTCGACATGATCTCGACGATCGTGCCGAGCGAACCGAAGCGCTCGTCGACCACCTCGCGACCCATCAGGTCGGTATAGGCAGCGTCGAGCGAATCGAGCTCAAAATCGTCACGATTTGCCAGCACGTAGCATCCCGTGATGCCCTCGGCAGCCGTCAAGTCGTCAATACCCTCAAACGAGACCAGATCACCATCGCCCGTATCGGTGACGGACACGACCGTGCAAAAGCGGTCGCGCTTGAGCGCCGGCGGCGTCAGGGCGACGCGCATACCAGGCTCTAATACAGAAGGAAGCCCCCGCAGCGGCTGCGCGAGGACCTCCCCCTTTCTTCCGTGCGGCTTGACCACACGGGCGATGTTTTTGTACTGGGACCCCAAGGTCCTAGCCCAGAACCTCTACCTCGACAGCAGTGTCGAGGCGAGCGGCCAGTGCACGGGCGAGCGTGCGAATGGCCTTGATGGTACGGCCACGACGGCCGATGACCTTAGCGACGTCATCTTCGGCGACCGAAACCTCAATCGTAGAGGCGTCGTCACCATCGATGACCTCAAGGCTCACGGAATCCGGGTCGTCGACGATCTGAACAACGAGATATTCGACGAGATCGGCGATGCGATCTGAGAGCATTGCCTCACCCTCGAGCTGTGCAGCGTCAACCTCAGGCACGATTTACTCCTCGGCGCCCTCAGCGGCCTCAGCGGCAGCCTTAGCGGCCTCGGCCTCTTTGGCGAGCTGCTTCTTGGACTTCTTGACGACGGTCTCGGTCTTCTCGCCCTCGTTGGCGGCCTTGACCAGAGCGGCTACGGCGTCGGTGAGCTGAGCGCCCTTGGACTGCCAGTCGGCGATCTTCTCGAGGTCGAGGTTGATGGTCTTGGGGGCGGTCATCGGGTTGTAGCGGCCAACCTCCTCGATGATACGACCGTCACGCGGGGCGCGGGAATCGGCGACGACGACACGGTAGTACGGACGCTTCTTAGCGCCGTGACGAGCAAGGCGAATCTTGACTGCCAAAGGAAACTCCTCCAACCAAGCAGCTTTAGGCTGCAACTACAAACAAACAGTTGAACATAATACGCCATCGACGCGGGCAGGTGAAGTCCGTGAGACCAACTTCTTCGGTGTAGTCGAGGGCAAATCCATATCTTAGACAAGAATTCGGGATTTGCAAGCACATACACGCACCCCACATGAGCTGCGCGGTATACTCATGACATGGAAAGACGCGAACATACATACGGTTATGAGGATGCCATGGGCGTCACACCGCCTCCCTGGACGGGTCCGGCGGTGGGCCTCATGGACCTCGATGCGTTTTTTGCGAGCGTGGAGATGCTCGATCATCCCGAGTGGCGCGGCAAGCCGCTCATCGTGGGCGGAGACGCCGATTCGCGTGGCGTCGTGTCCACGTGTTCGTATGAGGCGCGTCGCTTTGGCGTGCACTCTGCCATGGCCTCGGCCGAGGCGCGGCGCCTGTGCCCGCAGGCCATTTGGACGCATGGGCATTTTGATCGCTACCGCGAGGTGAGCGCGCAGGTCATGGCGATTCTCGCCGACGAGACGCCGCGCGTGGAGCGCGTATCCATCGACGAAGCCTTTATAGATATCACACCGGGCCGCTTTGCGCCCGAAGACCCGCTGCTGGTTGCGCGGCGTATAAGCGACCGCGTGGCAGCGCTGGGAGTGACCTGCTCCATTGGCGTGGGCTGCAACAAGACGGTCGCAAAGATCGCAAGCGAGCGGGACAAGCCGTTTGGGCTGACCATCGTGCGCCCCGGAACCGAGCAGCGCTTTTTGGCCGCACTGCCGGTATCTGCCATGAGCGGCATCGGGCGCTCGGCCGAGGAGCGACTGCGCCGCATGCGCATCTACACGCTCGGCGAGCTGTCACGTGCACCGGAATCCACCTTGGCCTCTATTTTTGGTGTCAACGGCGAGCGCATGCGCCAGCGTGCGCTGGGACTCGAGGTTTCCGAAGTCACGAGTCTGGACGAGGAACGCGAGGTTAAATCGGTGAGCAATGAGCGCACCTTTGCGAAAGATTTGACTGAGCGTGGGGACATCGAAGCGGCGATTGCGCTGTTGGGAGAGTCAGTGGGACGCCGTCTGCGCCGTCAGGGACTAACGGGCGCCACGGTGACGCTCAAGCTCAAGTATTCGTATGGAAGCGGGCGAACGGCGCAGCGGCGGCTTCCCCACCCCACCGACGACGAGAATATCTTTGTTGCCGTGGCGCTCGAGCTGCTCGACAATATCTGGCAAGAAGGCATGCACGTGCGTCTGGCAGGTATCGGAATGAGCGACTTCAATCACCAAGGCGGTATCCAAACCGACCTGTTCTGCGAAGTCGACGACCGCGGGGCCCAATCCAGCGACCGACGCGACCTCTCCGTCGCTATCGACGCCGTCCGAGACAAGTTCGGCGACACCGCCCTATCCTTCGGCCGCCAATCCCGCTTCAACGATTAACCGCCTTTGGGCAAAAAGAAAAAAACCGAACCGCCCAACAAAGATGAGCGGTTCGGTGAACGGTAGGAATGATATTTTTATCCCTGTCCCAGAAAAATCATTTAGAGGAGGTCGAGGGGGAGCTGGGGAGCGTCTCCCCAGAGTTTCTCGAGGCGGTAGAAGTCGCGGGCTTCGGGAGTGAAGACGTGGACGACAACCGAACCGTAGTCCATGAGCATCCAGGTCTTCTGCTCACGGCCCTCGATGGAGAACGGATGCTCGCCGCAAGCCTCGGCGACCTTCTCCTCGATCTCGTCGACGATCGAATCGACCTGACGGTTATTGGTACCGGTGGCGAGCACAAAGTAATCGCACACGTCGGAGAGCTCGGTCAGATCGAGCACCTGCACGTCCTCGCCTTTCTTGTCGTAGGCGGCCTGCGCGGCGGCGCGGGCGACATCCTCGGCGGCGACACCGCTCGTGGACAGCGAGGCAGCGGTGCGGTCGGACGTGGCAACGAAGCTCTTGTGCTCCACATCTTTAAGAATCTGCTCGTCGGTCATGGTCTCATCGGCCATGGAATACCTCTTTCTAGACAGCCCGAGCTAGTGCAGCTGGGCGTAATGGTTGTAAATCGTAATAGCCGTGGGATAAAGATAACGCCCGGTCTGGATCACATAGACCAGACCCTGCGCAAAACAGGAGAAGAACAACTCGTCGAGCGAGGACTTCCCCACCATCTTGCGCAGCGCATGGGCATAATCGCCGTGGCGGTTGGGTTCGATGGCATCGGCCACAAAGACCACCATATCGAGCGGCGTCATGTCGCAGGCACCCACGGTGTGACGGTCGACAGCCTGGAAAACGGCCGGCGACAGCTCGGGAAAAAGCTGCGGAAGCTCATAGGCGGCAACAGGGCCATGCAAAAGCGGCGTCGCAGCGGAAGGAGAGCCGGCAACCTTGATGCCATAATGAAGCGCGCGGGCCACGAGCTCGTCATCGGAAAGCACCTTGTCCCAGTCGTGGATCAAGCCGGCGGCAACGGCATCAAAGCGGTCAACGCCGTAGACCTCGGCCAGATGAAGTGCGGTCTCGGCAACACCAAGCGAATGCACATAGCGCTTGCGCTTATCCTTCATGCGAACATCGAGCAGCCCACGGATACGCGCCAGCAGCGCGCGCTCATCGCCCTCAAACTGATCCTCTACCGACAACGTAGACCCCCATCACTCAAAATCTTCTTGGCCCAAATCGGCATATAGCCTGCGTTTGCGAATGTAGCCGAGCACGGACTCGCTCGTAAGATAACGCACACTCATACCGCGGGCAACACGCTTGCGAATGTTCGTCGAGCTGATCGCCAGCGCCGGAATCTGAATATAGCGCACGTCAAACGGCAGGCCCGACTCTTTGATGCGAGCACGCGCCGTATCGATATCAAAGCCCGGTCGCGTCGCCGCAATAAACGTGGCAAGCTCGGCGATTCGTTCGGCATCATGCCAGGTCACAATATCGATGATCGCGTCGGCGCCCGTAATAAAGTAGAGCTTTACCTGCGGCGGGTAAAAGTCGCGAAGGGCATGAAGCGTATCGGCCGTGTAGGTTACGCCCGGACGGTCGATCTCGAACCGACTCGCCAAAAAGGCCGGGTTCGCGGCGGTGGCGAGGACCGTCATGGCATAACGGTCCTCGGCAGGCGTCACCGGCTTGTCAAGCTTAAAAGCAGGAGAGCCCGCCGGCATAAAGAGAACAGCGTCCAAGTTGAGCGACTCGCGCGCCTGCTCGGCAGTCACCAGGTGCCCGTAATGAATCGGGTCAAATGTGCCGCCCATAATGCCAAGCCGAAACTCTTTGCCCTCTTTTATGGGCAGCTCGGGCAAACCGATTCCACCGCGCAGCGACATGGCTTACTCGCCCTCCGGGGTCTCGACATCGTCCTCGGCATCCGTCGCATCGACAACCTCGACGCCCTCATTCGCAGCATCGGTCACGTCAATGGCCTCAACGGCAACGTCCTCGCCAGCATCCTCGAGCTCCTCGTACTCTGAGAAGTCCTCAGCGCCCTCAAAGTCAAAGGCGCGCTGGCAAATGCGGACCTCGTCGCCCGCACGGCAACCGGCCTTCTCGAGCGCGTCGTCAACACCCATACGCGCAAACTTATGCTGCAGGTAAATGACGGCTTCCTCATTTTCCCAGTCGGTCTGAATGACCATGCGCTCGATGGCACGACCGACCACGCGGAAGGCACCGGGCTCTTCCTGGACAATGCGGAAACGCTTTTCACGCTGCAGGCGACGGCGCTCCCACTCATCATCGCGCAGAACGACCGGCTCATCGGAGACAGCCAACTCGGCGCGCAGCTTAGCCACCTGCTCGCCCACGGCAAGCATCAGCGTGTTGAGGCCGGCGCCCGTCACAGCAGACACGGCAAAGAACATATGTCCATCGTCGAGCGCTGCGCGCTTGAGGTCGGCAATCTTGTCGGCCGTGCCCGGCGCATCGCACTTGTTGGCAACGACGATCTGCGGACGCTCCGAAAGCTCGGCGCCATACTGCTCGAGCTCGCGGTTGATGATGCGATAGTCCTCAACCGGATCGCGATCCTCAAAACCGCCCGTCATGTCGACGACATGCATGATCAGCGCCGTACGCTCAATGTGGCGCAGGAACTGGTGACCCAGGCCCTTGCCTTCGCTCGCGCCCTCAATAAGGCCGGGGACGTCGGCAACGACGTAAGAATATTCGCCGGCACGCACCATGCCGAGGTTTGGCACGAGCGTGGTAAACGGGTAGTCGGCAATCTTAGGACGGGCGGCACTCATGCGCGCGATGAGCGATGACTTACCCACCGAGGGGAAGCCCACGAGTGCGGCATCGGCCATGAGCTTCATCTCGAGCTCAATCCAGTGCTCCTCGGCCGGCTCGCCTAGCTGGGCAAACGCGGGCGCGCGACGCACCGACGTCACAAAGTGAGTGTTGCCCAGGCCGCCGGCGCCACCGGGCGCCACGACGACGCGCTCGCCGTCGTGTACCAGGTCGGCAATCTCGAGCATCGGGGTCTGCGTCTCGGGATCGAGCTCGCGAACTACGGTGCCCATAGGGACCTTGAGAATCAGGTCCTCGCCACTCTTACCGTTACGACGGGCACCCTGCCCGTGCGTGCCGCGCTCGGCGCGGAAGTGATGCTTAAAGCGGTAATCGATCAGCGAGGAAAGCTGAGCGTCGGCCTGGATGACGACGTTGCCGCCACGACCGCCGTCGCCGCCATCGGGGCCGCCCTTGGGAACAAATGCCTCGCGCCTAAACGACATGCATCCGGCTCCGCCGTCGCCGCCGCACACGTTGATGCGGCTGATATCGGTGAACTGTGACAACAGAATCGCCTCCTACAAAAAAGAGGGAGACCCTTGAATCCTAAAACTCAAGTGCCTCCCACATATGTGCTCTATGAAGGGTGAATTACGCGTTCGCGAGCGGGCGTACGCTGACCCTGTGCTTGATACCCTTGTGGAACTCAACGGTACCGTCGACCAGCGCGAACAGCGTGTCGTCCTTGCCACGGCCAACGTTCTCACCCGGGTGGATGTGAGTGCCGTGCTGACGGACGAGAATCGTGCCCGTGGTTACCGTCTGGCCGGCATAGCGCTTCGTGCCAAGGCGCTGACCGCGGGAGTCACGGCCATTACGGGAGGAACCGAGTCCTTTTTTGTGTGCCATTGTGTATACCTACTCTTTCGTTACGAGTGTAATCTACTCGGCGACGGGAGCCTCGGCAACAGCCTCGGCCTCTGCCTTGACAGCCTTCTTGGCGCGGGACGTAGCCTGGACCTTCACGATCTTCAGCTTGGTGAGCTGCTGACGGTGACCCTTCAGACGACGATAGCGCTTACGCTTGTGGAACTTGAAGACCAGCTGCTTCTCGCCCTTGAACTGCTCAACGATCTGAGCGGTAACCTTGGCCTTGGCCAGCTTGTCGGGATCGGTGACGATCTTCTTACCATCGTTGAGGAAGATAACCGGCAGAGTGACCTTGTCGCCCTCATTGCCCTCGATCTTCTCGACGGTGATGACATCGTCGGTGGCGACCTTGTACTGCTTGCCGCCCGTGTTAACGATTGCGTACATGTTTACTTGCCCTTCATGCATCAGTTAGTGCAACAGCCGAATATAGTAGCAGGCGAAAATACCCCCGTCAACGAGTATGTGGAGCAAATCCACAAGTTCGCACAGGTATGGGGCTGACGAGTCGGCCCTCGTCGTCCTCGCATGCTTGATTCTGACGCTCGACATCGTAGGAGCAGATGGTCACGAGGTCTTGCATACCGGTGGAAACAATAGGTGCATCCACGCCCGGGGTCAAGCCCTGCAACAAAACATCAGCAGCAGAAAGCAAAATTTCCGGACGCATGGAGCCTTCGTTGTCGGCATGGGTGTCGAGCATGAGCACCAAATGGTCCGGGCGCTCCCCCGCCGTGAGCTCATAGCCCACGAGTGTGTGATCCAAATCCAAGCGCTTGCTCTTTTTGCCGCGCGCGTAGTCGATGCCATGGTCCGCGCGCAGCGTGTCGATCGCACGACGCACCTCGTCGGGGCTTACGGGCGCCTCGGGATCCAAGTGCAGGTCGATGCGATACGACAGGCGCGTGAGCTGCGCCGTCAACGCCGGCGTGCGCACGTCGATGTACGCCGCCTCGATGGGCGCCAGATCGGCCGGAGACGCCGCAGCCAGGCGCCCAAACGCCTCGTCGAGCGCCACGAACTCGGTCATAAACAGGTCATACCACTCGCAGGTCGACGACGTACCAACCGGTAGCGCCGAAGAGAAGCCCACGCGCATGTGCGGAGAGAAGCCCTGCGTGACGGCATAGGGAAGTCCCGCACGGCGCACGATGCGCTCAATGGTATGGATTACTTCGAGATGGCCCAGGTACTTAAGGCGGTCGCGCTTGCCATAGCGAACACGAAGCCTAAAGAGCGAGGGGTTGTCGGTCAGGCGCTCACTCATGCGCGATCACCCATCAATACATTCTTGGCGTGGAGCGTGGGGCAGATCCCGCAGCCGGTGCACGACGTGCGGGTGCAGTCGGGAGTCGTGACGCCCTCGAGCGAGCGACGGTACTCGCGCTCGAGGAAGCCGCGCGTGCAGCCGGGACTCACGTGCTCCCACGGCAGGCGCCAGTCCAACTCGTAGGGCAGGTGCACGAGCTCATTGAGGTCGATGCCGTTTTTGGCAGCAGCTTCCTTCCAGTTATCGAGCGAGAAATGCTCTACCCAGGCGTCAAAGCGAGAGCCCGAGCGCCAAGCATCGATGATGACGGGCGTCATGTCACGACCGGCGCGGGAAAGCGCGGCCTCGATGAGCGAGGTCTCGGCATCGTGGTAATGCACGCGGACGGCACGGTTGCGAACGCTCGTGATAAGCAGCTTCTGGCGACGCTTGACGTCGTCGTAGTCGAGCTGCGGGCACCACTGGAACGGCGTGGCAGCCTTGGGGATAAAGACCGAAACCGAGATGGACACCGAGATCGAGCCGCGACGAGCCTTGGGCACCACGGAACGACCGAGCTCCAGTACGTGATCAGCCAGATTGGCGATGGCCACGATGTCCTCGTCGCGCTCGCCGGGAAGGCCCATCATAAAGTAGAGCTTCATGCGGTTCCAGCCGGCCTCGAAGGCCGCCTTGGCGGCACGGTCCAGGTCCTCCTCGGTCACGTTCTTGTTAATGATGTCGCGCATGCGCTGGCTGCCGGCCTCGGGCGCGAACGTCAGGCCGCCCTTCTTTTCGCCGGCGACCGACTCGGCCATATCCACGCCAAACGAATCCAAGCGCTGCGACGGAATAGACACGCGAATACCCGTATCCTCCAGGCGACGGTTGAGCCTGCCGAGCACGTCGCGAATGCAGGAGTGGTCGGTCGTGGAGAGCGAGGTCAGCGACACCTCGTCATAGCCGGTCTTTTCCAGACCCTGAATCACCGACGAGACGATCTGATCGGCCGAGCGCTCGCGCACCGGGCGATACGTCATGCCGGCCTGGCAAAAACGACAGCCGCGGGCGCAGCCGCGCAGGATCTCGATAGACAGGCGGTCGTGGACCAGCTGCGCATAGGGTACGCACGACTGCGACAGCGGATTCGTGGCGCCGAAATTCTCGACGACGCGCTTGTAGACCACGGTCGGCGCATCCTTGCCTTCACGCGGCACGGTGTAGCCATGCGGCGAGCAGGGCTCGTCGTGACGAACCTCATAGAGCGACGGCACGTAGTTACCGGCAATGGATGCAAGCTGCTCAACAATCTGCGCGCGCGGGACCCCTTCGTCACGCAGGCGGCGATGCAGCTGGCAGGTCTCGAGCAGCGATTCCTCGCCCTCGCCGATGAGGATGGCATCGAAGAAGGCCGCGTACGGCTCGGGGTTGTACACCGAAGGACCACCGGCGATGATAATGGGATCGTCCTCAGTGCGGTCGGCCGCTAACAGCGGAATGCCAGCGAGGTCGAGAGCCTCGAGGAAGTTCGTCACCGCCATCTCGTGCGGCACATGCAGGCCGACGATATCAAACGAAGCGACGGGGGCAGCACCTTCCAGCGAGAGCAGCGGAATGCCCGCCTCGCGCATAGCGTCACCCATATCGGGCCACGGCACATAGCCACGCTCGCAGGAGATGCCCTCGGCCTGGTTAAGGATGTTGTAGAGGATGGCGATACCCTGGTTGGGCAGACCAACCTCGTACACATCCGGGTAGATCAGGCAACAACGGTAGTCGGCATCGGCCTTGGAAAGCGTGCCCCACTCGTGATCGATATAGCGGCTCGGTTTCTCAACCTTGGCGAGCAGCGGCTCAATTAAATGAAAACAATCTTGGTATGCAACGCGCAACGGAAAACCCCTAAGCAGCGAGATCGGATGCGTCTTGGTAGGACGCCATAGGACGGGTAGCGCCCGCGACCGTGGTCACCAGATCGCGAACGCGGGAGAACGTGGCAGTGACCGCCTCGTTGGCACGGCTGTAGTCGACATCGCGCTCGTAGAGCGAAACGAGTGCACGGCCCATGCCGTAGGTGCCCGCGGCAGCAGGGAGCGCCTTGACGGCAAACCCAATATGCGGCGTCTGCTTGACGAGCGCGCGGGTGACCGCGCGGATCACAAGACCGCCGGCAAGCACGCCCGCGACCTCGTAGCCGCGCTCGGGCTTAATGCCGCGTCCAAAGACGGCAGCGAGCTCAAAGAGCATGCCCACCTGCGCCAGCGCCATTACGGGATAATCAGCGCCCGGCAAAAACACCAGCGCACCGGTCGCCATATTGGTGAGCGCGCACGAGGTGATGATACGATTGGCCGCCGCGATGCGCATGAAGGCAAAGTTCGCCGCAAAAGCCGTTTCCTTGTCGGTGCGGTCGAGAATCCAGCGGGCAAGCGTCTCGAGCAGATACGTCTTATCGGTTGCCGCTACCACGCCGAGCATGGGCGTAGACTCCTCGATAAACGGCACCTCCACAGCAGACTCGGCAAGCACGCACACGGGCGCGCCGGCGATCACGAGCTCCTGCACGGCACTCTCCAAGCGGTCGGAACCACACGAGAGCACCAGCACCACATCGGTATCGGTCTTTGGAGCAATTCGCTCCTCCCCCAGACGCTCGACGCGCACAATGCCCGAGGTCGTCTGCGGCACAAAGGCGTCTCGCACCGTCTCGGCCAGAAAGCGCGAGGCGGACGAATCCAGATAGACCGAGACGCGCACCGGCGTATCGGAATCCTTCTTAACGGACGCGCCCATCTTAAAAGCGCGGGTCAGCTTATCTACGGGAATTTTCATAGCAAACCCCTCCAGCGGTTACGCGGCGCCCGAACGATGCCGCCATATGGATTGTACGATACCCACCGTCAGCAGCTGAATCATCATCGAAGACGAACCGAAGCTAATAAACGGTAGCGGAATACCGGTAATCGGCATCATGCCGATGCACATGCCGATGTTTTCGAAGGTCTGGAACGCCCACATGCCGACGATACCTACGCATGATAAGCGTAGGAACAGAGACTCGCACTTAAAGGCAACGCGGATCGTCGAGAAGATGAGCAGCACGTACAAGCACAGCAGCAAAAAGGAGCCGCAGAAGCCAAAGGTCTCGGACAAAAAGGCGAAGACGAAGTCGGTATGGAACTCGGGTAGGAAGCCGCCGGCCGACTGCGTCGCATGCCCCAGGCCCTTACCAAAGAAACCGCCCGAGCCGACTGCGATCAACGACTGCTGCAGGTTGTAGGCATCGTCCGAATCGGCATTATCGGGGTCGATAAAGACCGTCAGACGGTTCATCTGATACTGCTTGATGAGCACATCGTGGCCGAGCAACGAATCAAAGACCGAATCGAGCGCCAGGACGAGGGCCACCAGGCCCACGAGCAGGGCCAGGGTCGACAGCACCCATTCGCGACGTGCACCGCTCATACAGATGACGATAGCGCCAGAAACCAGTACGACCAGGCCCGATCCCAGGTCGCCCATAGCAACGACGGCCAAAAACGGAATGGACAGCATGCCGCAGAGCTTGACATAGTCGCGAACGGTATCGATGCGACCGTTATACTGCGAGCCAAGCGTAGCAATAAAGAAGATGGTGATGAGCTTGGCAAGCTCAACCGGCTGGAATGTCAAGCCGATACCGGGAATCTTGATCCAGCCCGTCATGCCCAGACCGCCCGTATAGGACAGACCCGGAATCTTGGGCGAGAGGATCACGATCAGGTCGATGACGAGCAACGCCGTCGAGAAATTGGAAATACCGCGCAGATCGGTACGCCAGACCAGCACCGCCAGCACCGCTCCGATGCCAATTCCCAGCAGATGGCGTGAGAACGAGGCATCGGCCTTAAACTGCGAAGCCGACCAGATGATGATGGCACCGTAGGCAACGAGCGCCACAGTAGCCACGAGCACGCCGATATGCACCTTTTGGCGAAACGTGCCGCGCGAGGCCGAAAGTTGCTTGTTGACGCGGTCCAGGCTGCTGCGAGAGCCGGTCTTGGTTGAACGGAACAGATCCGCCGGAGAAAAATCCATCGCAACCTCCTATCGAACCGAAGAATCGCCCGAGGCCGAAGAGGTATCGGGCTCGTCATAAATCACGCCGAGCACGTCGCGCACGACATGCATCGCGGTATCTGAGCCGCCGCCGCCCTGCTCCAGAACAGTAGCGATGACATACTTGGGGTCATCGGCCGGTGCATAGGCGCAGAACCACGCGTATTCGTCCTCGCCGCTTTTCTCGCCCGTGCCCGACTTGCCGTATACCTGCGGCGTCAGGGTGCCAAAGTGCGCCGCCAGGGACGTCGATGCCGTGTAAATCACGTCGTGCATGCCGTTGCGAACCAGAGCCAAATCCGAATCGCTGTTGATCTTGGCCTCCAAGCGCTTCTTCTTGCCCTTGCCGTTGTACTTATAGGCATCGCCGTCGCCATCGCGCGACACGGCAGATAAAAACACGTGAGGAACGTACTGTTTACCGCCGTTGGCAAGACCCATATAGGCGCACGCCATCTGCAGGGGCGTCACCAGGATGTCGCCCTGGCCGATAGCAATGTTGGTCATATCGCCGGCATTCCACTTGCGGTCCTCGGCAGATGCGTCGGTGAAGTACGACTCTTTCCACTCGGCATCGGGAATACGGCCCGCGCCCTCACTCGGCAGATCGATACCGCAGGTCTTGCCTAGGCCCCAGCGACGAAAGACCTCCTGCAGGCCCTCGGAATGTTGCTCGTCATAAAAGAACGCCTTGCCCATGTCGTAGAAGACGGGGTCGCACGAGTTGGCGATACCCGACTGCAGCGTCATGGTGCCGTGGCCGGAATGCAGCCAGCAGTACTTGCCCCACGACTTGCCCAGACCCGTCCAATAGCCCGTGCAGTTGGTCGTCTGCCCCGACGTGTAGGTTCCAAACTCAAGACCGGCCAGTGCCGAGAGCGGCTTGATGGTCGAAGCCGACATGTACTGTCCGCTAATGGCGCGGTTGAGCAGCGGGTGCGAACCCTTGTCATCATTGAGCTCGGTCCACACGTCATTTGAGACGCCGCCGATAAAGACGGACGGATCGAACTTGGGCTCGCTCGCCATGCCCAGGATCTCGCCATTGTTGGGATCGAGACACACCACAGCGCCGTTGCCGGCATTGCTGTAGCCAGTGGTCTTGGCAAGCTCGATGGCGCTCGCCAGCGCCGTCTCACAGGCCTGTTGGATCTTAAGGTCGAGCGTGAGCTTAATGTCGGAGCCGGCCTTCGCGGGCACGGCGCCGGCCTGACCGGTCACATTGCCCGAGGCATCGACCTTAACGGTCTGCTCGCCACGAATGCCCTGCAGCAGGTTTTCGTAGTAGCTCTCAACGCCCGCCTGGCCCACGATATCGCCCGACTGGTACGTAATCTTGCCAGCAGAAGCATCATCATCGCCAGAGGTTTTCTTATTCTGAGCCTCGAGCTGCTCGGAGGTAATGGTGCCGGTATAGCCCAAGATATGGCATGCCGTCTCGCCATATGGATACTGGCGCTCGGTACGCTCGGCAATCTTGACGCCCGGGAACTCGCCGGCATGCTCCTGAATATAGGCAACC
The DNA here is from genome assembly GCA_905214905.1 of uncultured bacterium. Lineage (GTDB taxonomy): Bacteria > Actinomycetota > Coriobacteriia > Coriobacteriales > Coriobacteriaceae > Collinsella. Next base: position 18,543 of record CAJMNK010000026.1, read on the forward strand.
GTGGAACGACGGACGTCCGTCGCGATGGTATGCAGGCTCTGAGCGCCCTCTGTATTGTCCTGAATATTGCGAAGGACCGCCACGTAAGGCATTCCAAGCACGTTGGCAAGATGGCGAACCAGAACCTCATCCTCGGCAAGGTCGCGGTAGGCCACGACAGCAAGTGAGGGACGGTTCTGGACAAGCGCCACGCCGTTGCGGTCGAGGATGCGGCCGCGCACAGCGGGTGTGGTAACGGTGCGAGTCTGATTACTATTGGCCTGCTTCTCGTAATAGTCCGACGAGACCATCTGCATGCCCCACAGCTTGACGGCAAGTGCCGCAAACATCGCGCCCACACCCGTGGTGAGGATGGAAAAGCGGCCCTTAAAGGCGGTCGCCGCGGTATTGCCCTCGCCCTCGGTGGCGCGCGGGGCCGTTCCATGCTGCGTATCGTAGGTAAAACGGGAATCGCCACGACGCATGATGACCAGCGCGACCACGATGGCCACAATCAGCACGATACCGGCGATAATAACCGTCAACTGGGAAGACATCTACGGGCCTCCCCTATTTGAGCTTGCGGGTCTTGGGCTTAAAGCGCATACCCGTCTGGCGTCCGCCACGTGCGGAGAATCCATAGCCGGACTGCGGCACGACGCCGGACATCAAAAACGGAATGGCAACCAAACCCGTCAGGATCGAGGACGGCAGCGCATGGCCGAAGATCGCCACGACAAAGCTCGTCTCCAAACCCATAAACAGCAAGATGATGCTGTAGATCACATTAATGACAAGCGCGAACGCGCCCACAGTGATGCCGCGCGCACTCGGGGTACCGCCCGTCTGGCCGACGGCGCTGTGCACCAGGGCAAAAGAACCCACGGTCAGCAGGAGCGACATAACGCCCACCGGCACGGCAGCGGACAGGTCATAGAACAAGCCGCTGCAAAAACCGCACACGACGGCACGGGTCGGGTCGCCCGAGAACACGCTTAGGCACACCAGGATAATCATGAAGTTGACGCGACCGCCCGCAATGGAAATCTGCGGCGCCAGGCCTGCCTGCAGCAGCACGCACACGATGGCGGCGATCACAAACGTGCGGGAGCTCATCCCCTGCTCGTGTAGATCCATGGACATGCCCCCTATTCGCTCGAGCCGGAATCGGTCGTCTCGGACGTATCGGAACTGTCATCCGAACTCTCGTCCTTCGTCTTGGTCGCAGCGTCGCGCGACGTTCCCTGCGGCGTGCTGTTAGCCGTGCTCACGTCCTCATCCGAGGCCGACTGTTCGTCGGTCAGCGAGGTGATGACCAGCACTTCCTCGTTGTTCTCGGCCGTGGTCTGAGCGCGCACCACAATGGTGTAGTACACGTCGTTTGCCGATTTCTCGACCGACGAGACGGTGCCGAGCGGTAGACCCTTGGGGAACACGCCACCAATGCCCGAGGTCACGATAATGTCGCCAACCTTAACGTCGGAGTCGACACTCACGTACTCAAGACGCAGCGTGCCGTCAGCCTGACCCTGCAGCATACCCTGGGCGCGCGTGTCCTGCACCATGGCGGACACGCCCGAGTTCTCGTCGCCAATCAGGCGCACGGTAGAGGTCTTGGCCGATACCTCGATAATCTGGCCGATAACACCGGCAGAACTCGTCACGGGCATATTGATGGTAAGGCCGTCGGCAGAGCCCTTGTCGATGGTAACGGTCGAGGTCCAGGCATCGCCGGAGGCACCGACAATACGAGCAGCGGTCGATTTAAGGTTGTAGGTCGACTGCAGTCCGACCAGCCCCTCCAGACGCTCGGCGGTCTTTTGAGTCTCGGAGAGCTCAGCAACCTTAGAGGTCAGTTCCTCATTTTGCTTCTTGAGTTCGTCGAGCGTGTCCTGCGACGCCGTAAGGTTAGAGAACACGTTGCCGATCGCATTGAAGGGAGCCGCCACAGCCGAGCCCACAAAGCGCACCGGCGAGGTAATCGTCGTTACGCCCGAACGCACGGCATGAATCGGCCCAGCCTCGCCCTCACGAATATAAAACGTGAGCAGCAACACCGAAATCAGGCTGAAAACAATCAACGGGCGCATACCCGTTGATTGTCGCTTGGTATTCAGATTTGTGGAGAAACCCGAAGATCGTGCCAAATGGAATCCACCTTTTGGAAATTAAGCATTGGTCTGGACGAAGCCGCCATCAAACGCATTGGCCTCGAGCACGCGGGCACAGCCGTTAACGACGTTATCGAGCGCCGTTGGGCTGACGTTGACCGAAACGCCGGTCTCATCGCGCAAGCGCACGTCGAGACCGCGCAGCAGCGCGCCGCCACCGGTCAGCAATATGCCATAGTACATAAGGTCAGAGGCAAGATCGGGCGGCGTGGCATCGAGTGCGTCCTTGACGGCCTTGGCCATCTCGTCGAGCGGCTTGTTGAGCGCGCGACGGATTTCCTCGCTCTCGATGCGCACGGTCTTGGGCAGACCGGTGATCACGTCGCGGCCGTTGACCTCGACGTCGAGCTCGTCCTTGAGCGGCACGGCGGAGCCGACCTTGATCTTGATGTCCTCTGCCGTACGCTCGCCGATGGCCAGGTTGTAGGCATCACGAACGTGCGTGAGGATAGCCTGGTCGAACTCGTCACCGGCAATACGGATGGACTGTGAGACGACGATGCCGCCCATGGCGATAACGGCAACCTCGGTGGTACCTCCGCCGATGTCGATGACCATGGAGCCGGTGGGTTCCTCGACAGGCAGGTCGGCGCCGATAGCGGCAGCCATAGGCTCTTCGATCAGGTAGGCCTGGCGAGCGCCAGCCTGGATCGTGGCCTCAAAGACAGCACGCTTCTCGACCGATGTGACGCCGGAGGGAACGCAGACGACAACGCGTGGACGCGGGGTCCACGGATAGCGCTTCTCGGAGGCCTTGTCGATAAAGTAGCGAAGCATGGCCTCGGTAACGTCGAAGTCGGCGATGACGCCGTCCTTCAGGGGACGAACTGCCACGATGTTGCCGGGCGTACGGCCGAGCATGCGCTTTGCCTCGATACCGACCGCCAGGATGCGCTCGTCGTTCTTGTCGATGGCGACAACAGAGGGCTCGCGAATGACGATGCCCTTGCCGCGCACGGAGACAAGCGTATTGGCGGTGCCGAGGTCGATGGCAAGATCGCCCGCATAGCTACCGAAGAACATATCCATCAAAGAAAACAACGCAACTCCTGATGTGTTGGATGATTGCTGGAAAACTACTAGCTCATCATACTAGCGCAAGCCCGGCACCTCACTTGCGGTGAAGCGCCGGGCAAAGCTAAATCCCATAAGGTCACTACTGGTTGTCAGCAGCCGAGAAATCCATATCGAGCGAGGAAACGGCCCAGCCGATATGGTTGTCGGAGCGCACGAATTTGACGGTGTACTCCTGCTCGCCGCCCTTGGACAGCGATGCCTTCACCTTGGCGGTCGTCTCGGTCATGGACTGATCCATGCCCTCGACGGACACGGTGGCACCCTGCGGAATCGAGGAGATGATCATCGACTTGGCGTCCTCGGACAGGCTCGAGGCCAGGCAAGACTCGGCCTTTGCGGTGTCACCGTCGCCGGCAGCCTGGAACAGATCGGTGATAACCGACTCCTGCGAGGGGAAGCCAAAGCCGCGCGTGTAGGCAAAGCCCAGACCGCCCGCGGCGATCAAAATGAGCAGAAGCAGCACGATGAAGACTTTGAGACCCGTGTGGCGATGGCGACGACGAACCTTGGCCTGCTTGCGGTCCTGACGGTCCTGCTGGACCATCTCGGACTCGGACAGCGTAAAGAAGCCGGTGTCCGAGGGATCGGGCATAAACTGATCGGTCGCGCCCGTAGGATCGAGCGGATCGACGGCAGGAGCATCCATCGCGGGCGCCGGAGCCGTGGCCATAGCCGTCTGGGCAGACAGCGCGGCAAGCGAATCGTGCACGCGGGCAAGCTCGTCGGCCTGCTCGGAGCTGGTAGATGCCATCGGCAGTGGCGGCGTTAAAGGCGTCGAGTGCGTCGGAGGGACGGCCGGCGGCAGAAAGCGCCTGACCCATGCCGGCGTTGAGCGCACGCGTGTCGTCGCGGGGGCCGGCAAAGTCGATAGCCGTGCGGTAGGTCTCCACGGCATCCGCCGGACGGCCGAGCTTAATGAAGCAACGACCGAGCTCGCCGAGTGCGGCGGCAGGAGCCGGATTGGCGCCGTCGATGGCGGCCTGACGGAAGGCAGTACCCGCGTTGGCATAGTCGCCCGACTGGAACAGCGCGTTACCCAGGCCCAGATAGGCCTTAAACGGCGTGGCATAGGAAGCATCCTGCGTAGCAGCAGAGAACGCCTGGGCGGCCGTCGTGTAGTCGCCCACGGCGGCGAGCGCCTTGCCGCGGTTGGTGAGCAGCGCGCCGCGCTTGCCGTAGGTGCCGTCGTTGAGGGCGGCGGCATAGGCCTCCGCGGCCTCGGCATACATGCCCAGGTGCATCAGGGCGTTGCCACGAAGGTGATCGGCCTCGCCCATAATCTCATCGGGAGTCTTTGCCGCCCCAAGCATCTGGGCTGCAGCGGAAAAATCACCCGCGCGGTAAGCGGCGCGGCCCTGTTGGATCAGCTGGCTATTCAAGGAAGTCCCCTTTACTCGTGAACGATCTCGACATGGACGATCTCGTCGCCGGCACGCAGCTGCGAAATCACATCGAGACCCTCGACCGTGGTGCCAAAGACGGTGTAACCGGAATCGAGGTTATGCTGGGCACCCAGGCAGAAGTAGAACTGCGAACCCGCGGAATCAGGATCCATGGAGCGCGCCATGGCAAGGGCGCCATCGACATGGCTGTTGCGCGGATTAGTGGCAAACTCGCCCTTGATGCAGTAGCCGGGGCCACCGGTACCGGGCATGCCGTCGGGGCCCTCAAGACCGGCAGCGACGTCGGCGCCGGACATGTCGCGGGTATTGGGGTCGCCGCCCTGGATGACAAAACCGGGCACATAGCGATGGAACTTAAGGCCATCATAGAAGCCCATCGTTGAAAGCTCGCAGAAGTTCGCGACATGAATGGGAGCGCCCTCGCCGTCAAACTTGACCTTGATGGTACCCTTCGACGTCTCGATTACGGCGCACTCGTCGCCGACAAGCTGATACTCGGGCGTGTAGAGCTCTTTCTTAAAACCAAACATGTGGTTCCTTCCTCGTGCGTTTAAAGCATATTTGTACGAATTGTAGCAATAAGCACGGGCTTACATCAATTGCGCACGTAGGTTATGCCGACTATGGCGAACTAATTTTAGGAACGCTGCTGCGGCTTCCAGGAGCCCACATTGGCATCGTACTGGTTCAGCGCGCTGTTGCCGCCCTGCGCGATGGGACCCAGGATCTCGCTTTGATGGGAGCTCATCGACTCGCCATCGGGAATGGCCAGCGAGATATCCCAGCTCTGGCAGATCACGTCAACGCGCTCATACATCCACTCGGCAAGCTGCTTTAGGTGGGCGATGTCGTCCGCATAGACCGTATCGTCCTGATACTTAAGGTTGTTGAGCTCATCTTGCGTCTTTTTGATCTGGTCGCGCAGGGCGTAGGCACTCTGCGACAGCTCCTGACGGGTGGACAGCGGCGTTCGGAGATAGCCGTTGTTGAAGGAGTCGATGACCTCGCCGATCTGATCCTCGTCACCGTAGGATACGATGGTCTGATACAGACCATCGAGCCTGGTATAGAGCTGATCATCGGTCAGCACGGTTTCTTCCTGGACCACCTCGGCAGAATCGTCCTGCTTGGTATCGTCCTCAGTCGCCTCGCCCTTTTGGCGCGTAGGGAAGGTCGTCTGCGCGGCCCGGCCAAACTGGTCATAGAATCCGGGCATAACACCCATGGGATCGGCCGTCACGAACCAATAGGCACCACCGCACACGACGGCAAGGATCGCGATGACGATGAGCGGCTTGGGGATATGACGCTTGTGCTTGTGATAGGCGTCCTCGTCGGGATGCACCTTGCGCTTGGGTTTTTGAGCATCGTCATGCAGGGAAACGGGCGTGGGAATATCGACCTTGGGGATACCGAAATCCTTATCGAAAGCCGGCAGAACGCAGGTCTCATTGGGGTCAGCGGCGTCCGAAAGCACCGCAGCGGCAGAGGCCGGCGCATGCGGCACCTCGGTATCGATCTGCTCTTGCGTTAGACGCGGAAAGCCCGCCGTGCGGCCCGCTGCCAGGTCGGATGCGGCCGCGTCCTCAGAGAGGATACCCGGAGCGGGGCGTCCGCATTTGGGGCACGTACGATCATGCGGAGAAAGACGGGCACCGCAG
>CAJMNK010000027.1 GCA_905214905.1 uncultured bacterium
GAGGAATTACCCCGCCGCCCCGGGGCACCCTCCTGCGCGCAATCAACCCGTCATTTAGAACGGAATAAAGTTAGTGAGGCCCTGGCCGTTTGGCCAGGGCCTCGTTTTGTGTAAGCTACTTGAGGAGTTGGGCCATGGCGTTGACGAATTTTTGGACTTGGAGGGTTGGCTCGAGCGGGTAGTGTAGAAAGACCGGCACCTCGCGGCCGCACAGGAACGGCACGCCCACAAAGGCCGGGTGCACCCCCGACCATGCGCCGCAGGTGAGCACCGCGTCACCCTTTTCCTCCGCCTCGTTAAAGAGCGCAAAGTCAAAGCTGTCTACGTCGATCACGTCCACACCGCCGTCGGCCAGCAGGTCGATGCGCAGGCTGTCCATGGCGTCGTTGCCGTGGCGCAGTACGCGCAGGCGCATGCCCTCCAAGTCGGCGACCGTAATGCGTGTCTTGCGCGCCAGCGTGCTCGTGCGCGGCACGTCGATATAAAACGGCACATTGACGATGCGAAGCTTTTGGCAGGCGTCGCCCCAGCGCGGGGTAGAAAAACTCGACTGCACCACATCCACCTCGCGACCAAGGCTGCGCATGACGGTCTCGCGCTCATCGTAGAGGTCACTCACCGGCACAATCTCAAATCGCAGCGATGGTTCCAGATCGTGGATGCCCGACCACATCGACAGCGTCTGGCGCCCCGGGCACATCATCGACACACCCAGGCGCACGGCACCGCCATCGCCCGCCGCGCGTCGGGCGCGGCGCAGCGCGTCCTCGGACTGCCGCATGATCGAGCGCGCGTCGTCCACCAGCAGAGCACCTGCCGGCGTCACCTTAACACCAGAATGCGAGCGCTCGAACAACGTGATGCCGAACTCGGCCTCGAATCCCGACACCTGTTTGACGAGCGCCGGGGTCGACACGCGCAATTTTGCCGCCGCACGCGAAAAGCTTCCCAGCTCCGCGGCGGCCGATATGGCCTCAAGTCGTCGATCGTACACGTCAATCTCCCGTTTTCGCGCCCGTGGCCACATGGTGCCATAGGGGGTTGTTTTCGCAGGTCACGCGCTCAATTGAGAATAAACTGCATCGCACAGTGTAAACCTACGGTTAACGCCATTCTAACAAATATGCAATTCACCTGCGCAAATGCAAAGCATACGATAACCAGCGAAAACCACGTGGGTCGGTTAATGGGAGCGACCCACCGGGAGGCACAAGAAGGGAAGTTCCTATGAGCAACTGGCTTAAGCTCGAGGGCGATGTCTGCGCCGTGACCGGCGCGCTCGGCGGTATGGGCGTCGAGATTTGCCGCGAGTTCGCCCGCAACGGCGCCAACGTCGTCCTGCTCGATTTGGACGAGGAAAAGGTCAAGGCCGCAGCCGCCGACCTCGCTGCCGAGTTTGGCATCCACGCCGAGGGCTACAAGATGAACGCCACCGACGAGGCCGAGGTTCAGGCCGCCGTCGACGCCACGATCCGCGACTTCGGCCGCATCGACGTTCTCGTCAACACCGCCGGCATCCTGCGCTTCGCCGCCATGGAAGACCTGCCGCTGAGTGACTGGAACGAGGTCATCAACGTCAACCTCACCGGTTACTTCATCACCTCGCAGCGCTTTGGTCGCGAGATGATCAAGGCCGGCCAGGGCCGCCTGGTGCACATCTCGACCGTTGCCAGCCACTCCCCCGAGACGTTCTCGGGCGTGTACAGCTCCACCAAGGCGGGCGTCAACATGATGTCCAAGATGCTCGCCGCCGAGTGGGGCCCCTACGGCGTCCGCTCCAACTGCGTCGAGCCTTGCTTCGTTAAGACCCCGATGTCGGCCAACTTCTACGCCGACCCCGAGGTCGAGAAGAGCCGCAGCCGTCTGATCGCCACGCGCCGCATCGGCGATGTCAGCGATATCGCCAACGCCGTCATGTTCCTGGCGTCCAAGCGCTCGGACTTTACCACCGGCGACGCCATCAAAGTCGACGGCGGCTTCTCCAACATGATGGGCGACCTCACCGCCAAGCCCGGCGGCCGTCGCGCCTATGCCGACAACTACCTCAAGAACAAGGGTGTCGAGCTCTGGTCCGACGAGTCCGGCGTCGCAAAGCCGACCGACCAGTAAACCAGCCTGACAGGGAGGCCCCGCGGACGTACCCGCCCCTCCCTCGTATCGATTAGAAAGAGTCCAATGGCTTCCACCAACTCCAACAGGGGTCGCGCCGTCGTGCTTTCCACCGCGTGCGTCACCATGTTCTTCATCAGCTCCATCGCGCTGTATTCCGTCGTGAGCAAGAACCTGCTCGCCGTCTACCCCGAGTGGTCCAGCGCTCTTACCTGGGCCTTCCCGGTCTTTCAGACCATCATGGCCGTGACGGGCATCTTCGCCGGCCGCATCTCCGATAAGATCGGCCCGCGCAACGTCGTGATCGCCGCCGCCGTGTGCTACGGCGTGGGCTGGTTCATGTCCGGCACCGTCACCGAGCCGTGGCAGTTCTACCTGTGGTTCTCGCTCGTCGCCGCCATCGGCAACGGCCTGGGCTACAACCCCGCGCTCACCACCGGCCAAAAGTGGTTCATCGACAAGAAGGGTCTCGCCTCCGGCATCACCCTGGCCGCTTCGACCGCCGGCCCCGCCGTGCTGTCCCCGGTGCTCGCCTCGCTGCTCATCCCGAGCCTGGGCATCTTTGGCGCCCTCAAGGCACTCGGCGTCATCTTCTTTGTGACGATCGCCGCCTCCGCCCTGTTCCTGAAGGCCCCCGAGGCCGGCTGGCTGCCCGAGGGCTTCGAGGCCCCCAAGGGCGGCGCGCATGCCGGCACCTTCGGCGACCTCACCCCGGGCGAGATGGTCAAGACCCCGCGCTTCTGGGTCCTCATCGTCACTTTCGCCTTTGCCGCCACCGCGGGCACCCTGCTCGTGGGCAAGGTTGCCTCCATCGCCGCCGTCCAGCTCTTCGCCGATCCCACGAGCGCCGCGGCCGTCGCCCTCGGCGGCGTGGTCGTCTCCGTCAACACCTGCGCCAACCTGGTTGGCCGTCTGTCCTTTGGCCAGATCATCGACAAGCTCGGCGCCTATAAGTCGCTGCTCATCAGCCTTGTCGTCACCATCGTCGCGCTCGTCATCATGTCGATGAGCTTTACGCAGGCCATGTTCTTTGTGGCGCTCGCCCTGCTCGGCTTTAGCTTTGGCGCTCTGCTCGTCATCTACCCGCCGCTCACCGGTGGCGCCTTTGGCACCAGCAACATCGGCGTCAACTACGGCATCATGTTTTTGGGCTACGCCGCTTCCACCTGGATCAGCCAGCCCATCACCGCCGTGCTGTATCACGCCGAGGCCGGCAGCGCCGCCTACCAGCAGTCCTTCTACGGCGCTATTGTGATCGCCGCCATCGCCGTCGTGCTCACCGTCTACATGATGGTCTCCGACAGTAAGAAGAAGTCCGCCTAGTTCTACCGATGCGACAAAGGGACAGCCCCTTTGTCGCATTCCACCGCCACCAGTATTAAGGAGTCGAAATGTCTGAGCTCAACCCCGTCCGCATTGCCGTCATCGGCGCCGGCGCCATGGGCCGCAACCACATCCGCTTTGTCACCGAGGAGCCCGAGGCCGAGCTCGTCGCCATCGCCGACGCCTTTGAGGGCGCCCGCGCCACGGCAGAGGCCGCCGGTGTGCCGTTCTTTACCGATCCCGCCCAGATGATGGACGAGGTCAAGCCCGAGGCCGTCATCATCGCCACCCCCAACGACCTGCACCTGGGCGTTGCCCGCGAGGCCGTCAAGCGCAACATCGTGCCGTTGGTCGAAAAGCCGATCTCCAACGATCTCGAGGATGCCCAGGCCTTCGCCGCCGAGGCCGAGACTGCCGGCGTGCCCGTGCTCGTGGGTCAGCACCGTCGCCACAACCCCTTCGTCAACAAAGCCAAGGAGATCATCGAGTCCGGCGAGCTGGGCAAGCTCACCGTATCGAGCTTCCACTACATGATCTATAAGAACGACGAGTATTTCGATGTCGAGTGGCGCCGCAAGAAGGGTGCCGGCCCGATCCTGGTCAACCTGGTGCACGACGTCGACCTGCTCCGTTACCTGCTGGGCGAGCCCGTTGCCGTCCAGGGCATGCAGTCCAGCGCCGCCCGCGGTTTTGAGACCGAGGACTCCGCCGTGGTCAACGTCCGTTTTGCCGATGGCGCGCTTGCGAGCATGACCATCTCCGACGCCACCGCCAGCCCCTGGAACTGGGAGGCCACCGCTCGCGAGGACCCGCAGTACCGCCCCTTCGACGCCGACGCCTACTTTATCGGCGGCACTAAAGGCGCCCTGTCGCTGCCCCGCCTGCACCAGTTCTCCTACGACGGCGCCTCCAACTGGCATAAGCCGCTGCAGATGGAGATTCCTGCCGTCGACCCGGCGCTGCCGCACAAGATGCAGCTCAAGCACTTTGTGAAGGTTGTCCGCCGCGAGGTCGAGCCCGTCGTGACGCCGGCCGATAACGTCAAGACGCTCACGCTTCTCAACGCTATCAAGGAGGCCGCCGAGACCGGCCAGCTCGTCGAGCCGTAATGCCCCAGGGCGGATCGCGGCGAACCTCCTACCGAGCCCCTCGGCCCGCCACAAATAAGCCCCTCTTCTTTGCCCCACGAGCAGCCTCCTGCCCGCGGGGCTTTTTTGAGGCAGTCTTTCTGGAGCGGAGGGCTATTTTGCTCCTCATCTTAGTTCGTTCGCCACGAAATGGGCCTATTTACTACGTTTAACCGATCGCCTTTAACCATACCGAATTTCGCGAAATAAAAACCGCAGGTAAACGGCTTGCCGGTTTTCGAAAAACCCAGGTATGGTCAGTCCCTACGGGTAAAACGTAGTAGATAGGCCGCTTTCGTGGCGCGGCCCCAAAACAGTCTTTTGGGACGGGTGGTATCCTTGGTAGCCCTGTGCTGCAAACGCACCTTAAACGCAAGGAGTCCCATGGATCTTATCGCCCAGCTCGCCCGCGAGCTCAACCTTAAGGCCGCCAATGTCGAGGCGGCCGTCAAGCTCATCGACGAGGGCAACACCATCCCCTTTATCTCGCGCTACCGCAAGGAAGCCACGGGCGGCATGGATGACGTCGCCCTGCGCGCACTCGACGAGCGTCTTTCCTACCTGCGCAATCTTGAGCAACGCAAAGAGGATGTCATTCTGCTCATCGACGCCCAGGGCAAGCTCACACCCGAGCTCGAGCAACAGATTCGCGAGGCCACACAGCTCCAGCGTGTCGAGGACCTCTACAAGCCCTACCGCAAAAAGCGCATGACCCGCGCGCAGAAGGCCCGCGAGGCAGGCCTGGAGCCGCTCGCCAACATGATCATCATGCAGGCCTCGGCCAAGGGCAGCGCGCTCGACGCCGCCGCGGCATACGTCAACGAGGAGGCCGGCTTCGACACGCCCGAGAAGGCGCTCGCTGGCGCCGCCGACATCGTGGCCGAGACGGTGGCCGAGGACCCCGAGAACGTCGCCGACCTGCGCGCCTTTACGCAAAACACCGCCGACATCGTCGTCGAGGCGACCGACCCCGCGGAGAAGACTCCCTACGAGCCCTACTACAACTTTGACGAGCCGCTGCGCCGTATTCCCAACCACCGCGTGCTGGCTATCGACCGCGGTGAGCGCGAGGGCAAGCTCCGCGTGCGCGTGAACGTCGACGGCGCTGCCGCCACGGCGCGCCTCGGCAGCCGCTGGCCCCGTCGCCAGGGCGTGTTCGCGCCCGTCTTTGACGCCGCTATCACCGACGGCTACAAGCGCCTCATGGCTCCCTCGCTGGAGCGCGAGGCCCGCGCCAAACTCACCGTCCGAGCGCAAACCGAGGCCATCAACGTCTTTGCCAAGAATCTCGAAGGCCTGCTCTCGGCACGCCCCGTCCGTGGCGCCCGCGTGCTCGCGCTCGATCCGGGCTACCGCACCGGCTGCAAGGTCGCCGTCATGGACGAGACCGGCAAGCTACTCGACCACGGCGTGGTCTACCCCACCAAGCCGCGCCACGACGTCGCCGGCACCAAGCGTGAGCTCGCCCGCCTCGTCAAGAAGGACGGCGTCAACACCATCGTCATCGGCAACGGCACCGCCAGCCGCGAGACCGAAGAAGTCGTCTCGGAGTTCATTGCCGAGCAGGCGCCCCGCCTTCGCTACACCATCGTTAACGAGGCCGGCGCGTCGGTGTACTCCGCGTCCGAGCTCGCCAGCCAGGAATATCCCGACCTGGACGTCACCGTGCGCGGCGCCATGAGCCTGGGCCGCCGCCTGCAGGACCCGCTGGCAGAGCTCGTCAAGATTCCGCCCCAGTCCATCGGCGTTGGCCAGTACCAGCACGACCTTGACCAGGCCGAGCTTTCGCGCACCCTGGGCCACGTGGTGGAGGACGTCGTCAACCGCGTGGGCGTCGACGTCAACACCGCGAGCGCGAGCCTGCTGGGATACGTATCGGGCATCACGCCGAGCGTGGCCAAGAACATCGTGGCGTACCGCGAGGAAAACGGCGCCTTCACCGATCGCCGCCAGCTCAAGAAGGTCCCCAAGCTGGGACCCAAGGCATATCTCAACGCCGCGGGCTTCCTGCGCATCAGCGGCGGCAAGAACCCGCTCGACGCGACAAGCGTCCACCCCGAAAGCTACGAGGTGGCCACGGCCGTCCTGGAGCGCGCCGGCGTTGCGGCAAGCGAGCTCAGCCGCGGCGGCGTGCCCGACATCGAGCGCCGCCTGGGCAGCATCTCGGCGCTGGCAAGCGACCTGGACTGCGGCACCCTGACGCTCATCGACATTGTCAACGAGCTCAAGAAGCCCGGCCGCGACCCGCGCGACGATGCGCCCGAAGTGGTCTTTAGCCGCTCAGCGCTTTCCATCGACGACCTGGAACCCGGCATGGAACTCAAGGGCACGGTGCGCAACGTCGTGGACTTTGGCGCCTTCGTCGACGTGGGCGTGCACCAGGACGGCCTCGTGCACATCTCTAAGCTAGCCAACCGCTTTGTCAAGCACCCAAGCGACGTGGTGCGCGTCGGCGACACGGTCAAGGTGTGGGTCGAGAAGGTCGATCGCGACCGTAAAAAGATCTCCCTCACCATGGTGCAGGGGAAGTAGCCGCCAAAGCAAAGGTACCCCCTGCAGCAGCGTGCAAAATCGCGAGTATTCTGCAATTTCCGCCGCTCCGAACGCCCCTCAGAGGCAATAAAGTCACAAACAGCCCCCGTTTTGGCGTTTTTAGAGCCAAAACGGGGGCTGTTCCGTGCTTCAACCAGCTGGTAAAAACCTTTACCTTGCTGAATACTCTCAATTTTGCACGTCACAGGCGGGGGTACCTTTGTCCGCGGCAGGATATGGAAGCCGATTACCAATCTACCGGCAAGTTCGTGTCGGCAGCCCCGGCCTTTCCTTTGCCTAGCGCGACCCTCGCGAAGCGCGTGAGCGATAGGGAAAGGAAAGGCCGGGGCGAACAACCCGCGGCGCAGCCAGTGGTCGCGTTACGGCAGGATATGGAAGCCCAAAGCGGCAATATCCTTGGCAAAGCCGCGCACGGTGTCGAGCGAGACCTCGTACGGGTCGCGACCGATATTCTTGCGCTTGGCCAGGATGCTGTTGGGCACTGTAATGATCTGGCAACCGCAGGCTTCTGCCTGGTAAATGTTAATGAGCTCGCGCGTGGACGCCCACAGGACCTCACAGTTGGGCTTGGCGGCGGCCTTCTTGACCGACTCCGTCATAAACGGAATGGGATCGACGCCGGTGTCGGCGATGCGGCCGGCAAAGAGCGAGATGATGGACGGCGTCTCGGCGTCAACGGCCTCGACCATCTCATCGACCTGCGTAGGCGTAAAGATGGTGGTGACGTTGACCTTGATGCCGTCGGCGGAAAGCTTGCGCACCAGCTCGGCGGTGGACTCGCCCTTGGTGGTCACGCACGGAATCTTGACGTAGACGTTGTCGGCCCAGGTAGCGATCTCGCGCGCCTCGATCTCCATGGTCTCGACGTCGTCGGCAAAGACCTCAAACGATACGGACACATCGGTGATGTGGGCCAGGACCTCCTTGGCAAACGCGCGGTAGTCCGTCACGCCGCCCTTCTTCATAAGGGACGGGTTGGTCGTGAAACCCTGAACGTTGCCGTTCTCGTACATGTCTAGCATGCCCTCGAGGTTTGCACCGTCAGCGAACACCTTGATTGCCATCTGCCTGATTCCTTTCGTTAGCATACGGGCGTTGACTGCTAAACACTTTATCTACGTTTATTAGTGCGTGAACTGCGGTTTTTATCTTCTCGGCGAACGGTTTTGCAGTTTTACCATTTTTATATCGACGCCCCAGCAGCAAAACGTTTTTGCCGCTCATTGCGCTTGATTCCGTTCACGGAACAGAAGCAGCGCCTCGCCGGCTCATATTCACAATCGCTCCAAAGCAAAAAGCGGTGACGCCTCATTTGAGACGTCACCGCTTCCGTGTAGGAGCCGGTTATCGGAGCTCCGCCCGATTAGGGCTTAACGTATGCCTGGATTACTCTTCCTCAACGTGATTGATCACAGCACCCTTGGTGTGGATGAAGTTGGGGACGAAGGCAACGACCAGAAGGACAGCGAGAATCGCGTAGACACCGGTGGTACCGAAGGCCTCGGCAGCGCGGCCAAGCGTAATACCAATGACGGAGAAATCGAAGTCGCCGAACGTAGTGTTCTTGAAGCCAAAGACGTCAAGAACGGGCAGGAGCAGAGCCGGGGCAAAGGTGATGAGCAGGCCGTTGACGAAAGCGCCAAGAGCTGCGCCCTTGCGACCGCCGGTAGCATTGCCGTAGATACCTGCGGTAGCACCGCAGAAGAAGTGGGGAACCATGCCCGGGATGATGAAGATGCCCAGGGTAGCGCCCACGATGAACATACCGACCACGCCACCGATGAAGGAGGCAACAAAGCCGAGGATGACGGCGGTGGGAGCATAGGGGAAGAAGACGGCGCAGTCGACGGCGGGGATGGCGCCGGGGATCAGCTTGTTGGAGATGCCCTGGAAAGCCGGGACCAGGTCGGCAAGGATCATACGAACGCCGTTGTAGACGATAGTGACACCGACGGCGAAGGAAAGGGCACAGGTCAGGGCATAGACAATTACATTGTCGCCGCCAGCGATCTTGGTAACGACCGCAGGATCTGCGATGTAAGCGGCGAAAGCAGTAACCAGGTAGAAGAAGGCCATGGTAAGAGCCGTGGAGATGGTGGTGTCGCGCAGGAAGGAGAACTTCTCGGGAACCTCGATCTTCTCGGTGCTGTTCTCCTCGGCGTCCTTAGCAAAAAGCGTACCGACTGCAGCGGAGATGTAATAGGCGAGTGAACCGAAGTGGCCCATGGCGATTTCATCGCCATCGGTAACCTTCTCGGTGAAACGCTGACCAACGGCGGGGAGCATAGCGCTCACGAGGCCCAGGAACATGCCACCCACGATGACAAGCTGGACATCCTGGAAGCCAGATGCCTGCAGAACGGCAGACAGCAGGCAGGCCATAAACATGCTGTGATGGCCCGTCAGGAAGATGTACTTAAACTTGGTAAAGCGGGCAATGATAATGTTCACGACATAGCCGAGAATCAGGATCATCATGGTCTGAACGCCGAGGACGCTCTGAGCCATCGAAACGACGACCTCGTTGTTGGGCACGACGCCGGTGATGTGGAAACCGGTCTCGATGAAGGTACCCAGCGGAGCAAGGTTCTCCTGAACAACAGCGGCGCCGGCGGACAGCATGATGTAACCAAGAATGGGCTTCAGGGTGCCCGTCATCACCTTGTGGGCAGGACGCTTAAGCGCGACAAGGCCCACAAAGGCAAATAGACCCATAATCCACGCTGGCTTGGTCAGAATCGATTGGATAAACTCAAGTATGGGAAGGATGGCTTGCATCTGCGCTTCCTTTCTCTCTAACGTGGGCGCGTTTCCCTCTTCCACAGGGAACCGCCCTTTTTTGTGCCGCTTTAGGCGTTAGCGGCGGCCGCCTTGATTGCCTCGAGGGCGTCTTCGCGGATCTTCTTCTTGTTCACATAGCTGCGAACGATCACAACGTTGCCGTGGAGCTCGGGGGCGAGTTCCTTAACGGTGATGAACAGATCCGGATTTGCGGAAGAAGCACCGTTCAGGTCCATAGACTCAACGTCGGCCTTGATGCCCTCCTCCTCGCAAAGCTCCTCGACTTTGCCAGCGAGCATCAGGCTGGACCCGATGCCGTTTCCGCATACGGTGATGATATGCATGGCAACCTTCCTCTCCTACACGTGACGGTTTTCCGTCTATCCAAAAGCGGCGACGCATCGCCGTGCCATTAAGGCCTAAAAGAATGAACGCATGGTCTCCAAAACCTGCTCGGGCGTATCGCATGCGCTGAGCTTGGCAACGCAGTCCTCGTCCTCGAACATCTGCGAAAGCTCCGCCAAGCAGCCAAGATGAGCCTTGGGGTCGGGTGCGCAAATACCCACGAGCACGTGAACCGGATCGAAATCCTCGTGTCCAAACGCAATGGCTGGGTCAAGCGTGACGATACAGATTCCCGCTTCGCTCACATTGCCATCTGCCTGAGCGTGGGGCATGGCGATGCCCTCTTCCAAGACCATATAGGGGCCGAATTTGTGAACCGATGAAATCATGGCGTCAACATAGCTCTGGTCGCATTTGCCAGCGCCTACGAGCAACTTACCGCATGCCCTGATCGCTTCCTCCCAATCGGAGGCCTCGACGTGGCAGGCAACAAGCTCGGGCTTAAGAAGATCGGTCAGCATGCTCGTCCCCTACTCCTCGGGCAAGATATGGAAACCAAGTGCCTGGATGTCGCGGGCAAAGCCCTTGACCGTATCAAGCGAGTACTCAAGCAAATCTTTCCCGAAATTCTTGCGCTTGGCAAGAAGGGCATTGGGGACCGTAATGATCTGGCATCCAACGGACTCCGCCTGGAAGATATTGAGGACCTCGCGCGTAGACGCCCAGAGAACCTCGGCAGCAGGCTTAACGGCAGCCTTCTTTACGGACTCCGCCATGAGGGGCAGCGGATCGACGCCGGTATCGGCAATGCGACCGGCAAAGATGGACAGAATAGAGGGGGTCTCGGCAGAGACGGCATCGACAAACTCGTCGACCTGCTCGGGCGTGAAGATAGTGGTGACATTCACCTTGATGCCGTCGGCAGAAAGGCGCTTGACCAGCGCGGCGGTGGACTCGCCCTTAGTGTTGAGCGCCGGGATCTTAACGTAGACGTTGTCTGCCCAGGTTGCGATCTCGCGAGCCTCGGCTTCCATACCAGCCTCGTCGTCGGCGAATACCTCAAAAGAAACCGACACATCGGTAATGTGCTCAAGAACCGTCTTGGCAAAAGCGCGGTAGTCAGTCACGCCACCGGCCTTCATAAGGGAAGGATTGGTCGTGAAGCCCTGAACGTTGCCATTGTCATGCATGTCAAGCATGCCTTCGAGGTTAGCGCCGTCGGCAAACACCTTAATCGCCATGTTCGGTCCTTTCTCATCTAGCACTATTGCTATCGAAAGCCTTCTTCTTTGTTTCAAAAGCTTTTCGGCTTTCTTTTATAAACTATTTCAAAAGCCATCGAAAGCTCAATTGTCAACTTTCCGTGAACGGTCGAATATCGGGCGTGAACGTACTTCTTTTGGGCGGCACCTTCAGAATGAGACTCTTTATAGCCCGTCTACGTGCGAACTATCTGCTAGGCATGCATTTGTGACATGCCATTCCGTTCTTTTGATTCATTCGAATTTGCCTTGTTCTTTTCATATCGATACGTTATATTTCGATTACGAAAGGCGCATCTTTTACCTTTTGTTCAAAAGGAGCGGCATATGGCATCTACTTCAGACCTTTCGCCGGCTGAGCGCCAGCGATTTATCATGAATTGGCTGGCCGAAAAGCCAAATATCTCGGTATCCGACATCGTTCGCCGTTTTTCGGTTTCGGAAGTCACCGCACGACACGACCTCATCTCGCTGGAATCCGAAGGCAAGCTGCGTCGCGTACGCGGCGGAGCGGTATCGCTTTCTCGCTCCAACGCGATCTCGTATCCCGAGGAGCGCATCAATGTCCAAGTCGAGGCCAAGGAGGCCATCGCCGCAACCGCAGCAACTCTTGTTGATGATGGTGATGTTCTGGTAATTGATATCGGCACCACAGGCTTTTACTTCGCTAAGGCCCTCATGGACAAGCGTGAGATCACCATTATCACCGGCGATCTTGCAATCGCGAACTACGCCAGCTTCAATCTCCCCAACGCTTCGGTAGTGCTGCTGGGCGGCTCCGTGCGCAAGGGCCACCTCTATCTCGCGGGCGCACTAACGCTCGACTGCATGAGCAAACTACATGCCGACAAGGCGTTTGTCAGTGCCGATGGATTCCACCCCGACCACGGTTTTACCGTCGAGCACGACTTCTCGGCCATGATCAAGCATATGTACCTTACCAACTCAAACCAGGGCTACATGATGGTTGACCAGGGAAAGTTCAACAAGACCAGTTTTTATCAGTCCGCGCAGATCGATGACCTCGACGGCATCATCGTTGATGGAGACGACGAGGGCATCATGACGGCGGCGATCGAGAGCAGTCGCAGTCATCCCAAGCTCTATATTGCAAAATAGCTCAAATGGCCGGGTCGCCCCCACTGCGGGCGACCCGGCCATTTATTAAATCAACCCAAAGTGGCGCATGGCGGTGACGGTGCCATCGTGTGCGACGTCGTCGGTCACGTAGTCGGCGACTGCCTTGACCTCGGGCATGGCGTTGCCCATGGCCACGGCCGTCTCGACGGCAGCGAGCATGCCCAGGTCGTTGCCCGAATCGCCGAAGCCAAAGGTGCGCGCGTTGCCGGTGCAGCCCAGATACTCCAGCGCTCGCGCCACGCCCAAGCCCTTGTCGATGCCTTTGGGGCTCAGCTCGCGATTCTGGCCACCGGTGTTGCACAGCTCAAACTCGCGCTCGATAAAGCCGTCATCGTTGGCTACGCGAGCCAGGTCGCACGCGTTAATGCACACCTTGCCTACGCGCAAGCGGCCATCGACGCGCATCTGATCGGTGCCATGCACCACGCCGGCGCCTAGCAGAAATGACTGTTCGACACCAACTGGCTCAAGTGAATAGGTGGCACCGTTCGTCTCGAACAACGCCTCGCCGCCCGCCACAGTAATACGACGCGCGAGCTCCGCGATAACGTCCTCGTCAAAGCAGTCCTCATGCACCACGCGGCCCTCGACCTCGAGCGTCGCCCCCGCCATGGCCACAATACCCGCAGGCTCCAGAGCCCGCAGACCATCGGCAATCAGCCACAAGGGACGACCCGTGCAGATAAATGCCTTGTGCCCTGCGTCGCGCAGGCGATGAAACGCCTCGACGACCGCCTGCGAGGGGCGAACCGCCGAAAAGTCCTTGTCGGTCATGTTGTCGGGATCGAACGACGTCAGCGTGCCGTCCACGTCAAAAAAGAGCACGGCGGAATCGGGGCACGCATCAATCATATGGGTTCCTTTCGGGGGCGAGAGTAAACGAAGCATCCATCATATAATGGAGCGACGCAACCAGAGAGGTCACCCATGGAATTTTACGCAAGCTGCCCCGAGGGCTTTGAGTCCGCACTCGCCGATGAGCTTAAACGCCTCGGGCTTTCGCATGTTCGCCGGCTGAAGGGCCGCGCTACATTTGAGGGCGAGCTCGAGCAAGGCTACCGAGCATGCCTGTGGTCGCGCCTGACGAGCCGCGTGTTCGTGGTGCTTGGGCGCTTTGAGGCGCAGGATGCCGACGAGCTGTACGACGGCGTTTACGACATCGCCTGGGAGACCATCATCCGCCCCGGCGCCACCATCGCCATCACCGCCCGCGGCGTGACCGAGCAGCTGCGCAACACGCGCTTCTCGGCCCTGCGCGCCAAGGACGCGCTGTGCGACCGTCTGGCCGAGACCACGGGCCGTCGCGCCGATGTCGATGCCACCGATCCCGACGTTCACCTGCTGCTTTCGTTGCGTCAGCGTCGCGCGAGCATCAGCCTGGACCTTTCGGGCGATCCGTTATTCAAACGCCTGCCGCCTGCCGCGACCCGCGCCGGCGAGGGTACGCACGTGCTGCGCCCCGACTACGCCGCCCTGGTGCTTTCGCAGGTCGGCTGGACCGCGCTATGCGAGCGCGAGCTGACGGCCGACGATTACGAGAACGAGGCTCTGCCCACGCTGGTCGACGCCTCATGCGCCGGCGGCGGTCTGCTGCTGGAGGCCGTGAACATTTTGACCGACCGCGCCCCGGGCGCTGCACGCGAGCGCTGGGGCTTTGAAGGCTGGCAGCTGCACGACGCCGCTCTGTGGGAGCAGCTGCTTGCCGAGGCACGCGAGCGCGAGGCGGCAGCGCGTGAGCGCCAGGCACGCATCGTCGCCGTGGACATTGACCCCGCCGCCCGCAAGACCGCCGAGCGCATGGTCAAGTGCGCCGGTTACAAGCGCTTTGTCGATTTTTGCGCCGCCAAATCTGCCACCGTACTGGACCACGCGGGCGCCGTCGCCGGTGCCGCCCTCGTCGCGGATACGACCGAGACACCGCTGTCGCTTATGCATGACGCCATGACACTGGTCGGCGAGCTGCGCCGTGCGCCCGAGCTCACTTCGGCACCGGTCGCCGCACTCACCCGCGATGGCCTTATGGCCCGCGCGCTCCACGCCGAGCCCGCGCGCTCCATCGCCGTCATGCCCAATAACGAGGAGGCGGCTATCGAGGTCTGGCCCTCGCTCGATCATGCTGCCTCGGCGTTTGAAGCTGCGACCAGCGCAAACACCGAGGAGCAGACCGCGGATGCCCAAGACGAAGCCGCCGACACCCCCATGCCCGAACCTGCTGCCACGCTCGACCTGGGTGACGGCAAGCCGCTACCCGTGCTCATCCCCGAGTCCGAACAGTTCGCCAACCGCCTGCGCAAGAATGCCCGTCTGCGCCGCAAGTGGGCCAAGCGCGAGGGCGTGAGCTGCTACCGCGTCTACGATGCCGACCTGCCCGACTACTCCGCCGCCATCGATCTGTACGAGGGTTGCCCGCAGACTCCGGGCCGCTGGCTCGTCATCGCCGAATACGCCGCGCCCAAGACCATCGACCCCGCACTGGCTCAGGCCCGTATGCTCGACATTCTGGCTATCGCGCCGCGCATCCTAGATGTTCCCGCCGAGCATGTGCACGCCAAGGCCCGCATGCGTTCGCGCGGTGGCTCGCAGTACGGCAAGCAGGGCGCCGGCAAGGGCGGATCGGGCGAACGCGCCAACATCGCGCGCCGTCGCCTCCCGCTCATCGAAGAGGGCGGCCTCACCTTTGCCGTCAACTTTGACGACTACCTGGACGTGGGCATCTTCTTGGACCACCGCGTCACCCGCAACCTGGTGCGCGAGCACGCCAAGCAGGCGCGCCGCTTCCTCAACCTGTTTGCCTACACCGGCACTGCCACCTGCTACGCGGCCGATGGCGGCGTCGAGGAGACCGTGACGGTCGACCTCTCCAACACCTATCTGGACTGGGCCGAGCGCAACATGTGCCAGAACGGCTTTGTGGGGCCTCAGCATCATTTTGTGCGCGACGACGTGCTCGCCTGGATTCGCGACCAGCGCCAGACGCGCAACCGCTGGGACCTGATCTTTGTCGACCCGCCAACGTTCTCGAACTCGTCCAAGATGGGCCGTCGCACCTGGGATGTCCAGCGCGACCATGTTGAGCTTTTGGCCGGCGTATCGCGCCTGCTCGCGCAGGGCGGCCATGCCATCTTTAGCTGCAACCTGCGCGGCTTCCGCCCCGAAACGCGCAAGCTCGCCCGCGCGGGCGTGGTGCTGGAGGACATTACGGCGCAGACCATCCCCGAGGACTTCGCGCGCAACCAGAAAGTGCACCACTGCTACATCGTGCGCCGCCTGCCCATCGAGGACGCCATGGCCGAGGTCGGCTTTAGCGCCGAGGAAATTGCCGAGCGCGTCGAGGAACTGCGCAACCCCGAGGCCCGCAAGACACGTGCAGCAGCGCCCGCGCACGCGCAGGCCGGCGACCGAGGGCCGCGCGGCAACGGCAAGTCCAGCTTTGCCGGCAAGCCCTCCCCCGCCGGCAAACCTAAAAAGAAGAAGTTCTACGCCAGCAAGCCCAAGGGCAGATAACAAAGTTGCGGTGGAATACGGACTTTTGCCTGGAATTAGGTAAATTTAGACCGTATTTCACCGCAACTCATATTGGGATGGCGGATGCCGACCTATCCCTGGATGACCAATCGGTAACCAATACCCACGCGCGTCTGGATATAGCGCGGATGCGCGGGGTCGGACTCGATCTTCTTGCGCAGCGTGCCCATAAAGACACGCAGGCTCGCCAGGTCGCTCTTGGTCGCCGTGCCCCAAATCTCGTGCAGGATAAACTGGTGCGTCAGCACCTTGTCGGCGTTGTGTGCCAGCAGGCACAAGAGCTTGTACTCGATCGGCGTCAGATGCAGTTCCTCGCCATCCATCGTGGCGATGCCGGCATCAAAATCGATATGCAGCTCACCGGTATCGAACGAGCCCTCGGAGACAACGCCGCCCATCTGCGCATACGAAAGGCGCCTGAGCGTCGTGCGAATGCGCGCGAGCAGTTCCTCGACCGAAAATGGCTTGGTCAGATAGTCGTCGGCGCCGGCATCGAGCGCGCGGATTTTGTCCGCATCCTCGCTGCGCGCCGAGACCACAATAATCGGCATGCCCGACCATGCGCGCACCGACTCCACCACCTTGACGCCATCCATATCGGGCAGGCCCAGATCGAGCAGCACAATGCTCGGCGCCTGCGATGAGGCGGCGGCGATGGCGGCATGGGCGGTCTCCACAGCCATATGGCGCAAGCCGTGCGCCTCGAGCGCGGCAACAATAAGATTGCGAACGGCGGGGTCGTCCTCAACGACCAAGATGAGCGGTTTTACGGCAGAGTTCGGCACAGCGCTACTCCTTATCAAACGAAACGTCGGCGGCGGGAAGTTCAATCGTAAAGACCGAACCGTGCGGGTCCGCTGCGGCAACCTCTATGCTACCGCCATGTGCCAACGCAATGGAACGGCAGAGCGAAAGACCCAGGCCAACGCTGCGGTGGCTGTCGGCCAGACCATGGTTGGCGGTATAGAACGACTCGAAGATCCGCTCGCGATCCTCGGGTGCGATGCCCGGACCATCATCGGCCACCGAGCACGCCACGCGTCCATCGTCGACGCTAATCGAAATCATGATATGCGAGCCCGCGGGCGTATAGGTGATGGCGTTGTTCACCAGATTGACCACCAGCTGCACCATCAGGCGTGCATCGACGTTGACGAGCGCCGGCTCATCGCACGCCACCACCTTAAGGTCGTGCTCGCGCACGGCAGGGTTCACGTGGCGCAGCGCCTCCTCGACGATATCGTCCATGAGCTCGAGCGTGGTCGACAGGCGCATGCCGCCGCCCTCGAGCTTGGTGATGGCGAGCAGGTTCTCGACGGTGGCGTTGAGCCACAGCGCATCCGAGCGAATGGATAGAAGCAGGCCGCGGCGCGTCTGGGCATCGAGCACGGCGGTGCCGGTCGAGCCCTGGTCGAGCAGCACGTCGGCATTACCCGAAATACTGGTAAGCGGTGTGCGCAGATCGTGCGAGATGGAGCGCAGCAGGTTGGCGCGCAGCTGTTCGTTTTTGGCGAGCACCGCCGCCTCCTCGCGGGCCTCCATGGCGCGGGCGCGGTCGAGCGCCAGCTCGCCTTCGCTCACGATGGCATCGGCAAGCGTCCGCTCCTCATGCGTCAGCACGTCGGGCTCGGCAACGATAGCCAGCACGCCCACCACCGAGGCGGGGTCGCCCGAACGGACGAAGCCGTCGCCCGTGCGAACCGTCAGGTAGATGCCATAAAACGCCGAGCCGCCATAGGTGGCATCGAGCGGCGTTCCCACATAGGCGGACGCCGAGAGCCGCGGCGGCATCTGCGGCGCCAGCTCGTGCACCGGCGCGGCATCGCCCACGGCCGTGTATGTCGCACGCGGCAGCAGGTCATCGCCCTCGGCGTCGGCGCTGTACCACACGACCGGACAGCCCGAAAGACGCGCCAGCTGCGTTGCCATGGCATGGACAATCTGCTGCTGATCGGCGCACCGCTGCAGCATGCGGTTGGTCTCGAGCACCATATGCGTGCGGCGGTCGCTGGCGGCAGCCTGTGCCAAGGCACGGCGCAGGGCCAACGCAATCGAGCTCGACACAAGCGAGACCACAAACATGATGAAGAACATGCCGGGATAGACGCGGTCGATAAACGACAGCGAGTAGCGCGGGCCGACAAACAAGAAGTTGTAGAGTGCCACAGCAGCAGCCGAGCTCAGCAAGCAATACAGGCGACTCCAGGTAAAGAATGCGCACAGCTGAACGGCGAACACATAGACGATCATGATGCTCGGCGCGAGACCCGGATGGTCGAGCAGCGCGCCCACAATCGTCGCCGCGACCAGCAGTCCCACCGATACGCAGGCGTCATACAGAGGAGTGCGGCGCGTCAGCGTTGTGCGCCGCCACCAAAAGCTATCGGCAATATCGCCGTCCGTACGGACGTCCATCAGTGCCCCGCCCCTCTCTCAAAAACAAAAACCACCACAAAGGGACAGGCACCTTTGTGGTGGTTTCCCTTGTGGTGGTTCCAAGTGTAAAGCCTTCTACGACCGGCGGTCGCTAGACAAACAGCACGTGCGCGAGCAGCGCGCAAACGCACGCCGCGACAAGCAGCGTCACCACGATCGAGATCACGCGGTCGGCCATGTCCATGTTGGCACGGTTCGTCAAAAACCGATCTTCGGCGGCGTCGGCGCGTGCCTCACGTACCAGCTCGGCAACCACCTCGCGGCCATCAAGCATCTTTGCATCCATGTTTGCCTCCCCGGTCTCAATCTTGTCCATCGAAAACCAACTCCGTGCAACCTGTCGGCGCCTACGGCCGCTCGTTGGGGGCCAGGCGCTGCATCTTGTTCACGGCCTTGAACTTGGTGAACAGCGGCACGTACTCAAAGCTCACGTTGGAGTTCTCCAGGCCGTACCAGCGTGCAGGCGTGCCGGCAGCGCGACGGATGATGTACTTGAGCGTGATGGCCGTGCGCTCGCTGGGCTCCACGTCGCTTTCGGGCGCCAGAAGTTTACGGATCAGGACGAACTTGAACGTACCGATGTTGCCCGGATCCTTGTAGACCGAGTAATCATGCGTCTGCGCCGGCAGCTCGCCGGTGGCAGCCAGGTCCTGAACGACCTGACGCAGGTAGGCATTGACGCGCTGGTTGATCTTGTAGCCCAGGTACAGATGCACGCGGAACACGTAGTCGGTGCCAAACGTCTCGACCGAATAGGCAAAGGTATGCGGCTCGTCCATGGTCTCGACATTCACGAACCACCAGGCGCGAGCGCGCTTGGGATGCTTGTCCAAGATCGAGTAGACGATATCACGGTCGATATAGTCGGTATGGGTGTCCTTGGTCAGGTACACGATGTTGTCGCTCAGACGCTCGTAGCGATCGTCATCGCGCAGGCGCTTGAGCTGCGGCAGGTAGCTGCGCAGCGGCAGCAGCGTAAACTGGCGCTGCTCAACAGCCGTACCGTTGTACCAGCACACCATGATACCCATGATGAGCGCGGCCATGAGGATGGTGAAATAGCCGCCGTGGAAGAACTTGGTGAGCGAGCTCACGAAGAAGAAGCCCTCGAGCAAAAGGAAGAAGGCCGCGAAGATCCACGGAGCAACCTTGAGCTTGCGCTCCTCGTGCAGGTAGAAGAAGAGCAGCAGCGTGGTGCACATCATAGTCAGCGTAATGGCAAGGCCGTAGGCGGCTTCCATATGCGCCGAGTTCTGGAACAGCAGCACCACGATGACGCAGCCCACGAGCATGACGTTGTTGACCATGGGGATGTAGAGCTGGCCTTTGGTCTCGGCAGGGTAGAAGACCTGCATGTGCGGCATGAGGTCCAGACGGCTGGCCTCGGACACCAGCGAAAACGCGCCGGTAATGAGCGCCTGCGAGGCAATGATGGCCGCAACGGTGGAAAGGCCGACGGCAAACGGACGCAGGCCCGGGGCGAGCATCTGGTAGAACGGGTTGAGGTCGGCAATGCCCATGAGCTCGGGGTTGGCAGCGTTGTTCATAAGCCAAGCGCCCTGGCCCATATAGGAAAGCAGCAGGCAGCACTTAACGAACGGCCAGGTAGCGTAGATGTTGCCGCGGCCGACGTGGCCCATGTCGGAGTAGAGCGCCTCGGCACCGGTGGTGGCGAGGAAGCAGCTGCCCAGAATCATGATGCCCGCGTGGTTGTTGGGGCTCAACAAAAAGGCGATGCCGCGCACCGGGTTGAGGCACAGCAGCACGGCGGGGTGCTGTAAGACAAAGAACAGGCCCGTGCCGCCCAGGAACAGGAACCACAGCGTCATGATGGGGCCAAAGGCGTGACCGATCTTGGCCGTACCGATGCGCTGCACCAAGAAGAGCACGATGATGATGGCGAGCGTAATGGCGACGACGCGACCCTGGTCATCGCCCAGCACGGCATGGACCGCCGGGATGGTGCGCAGGCCCTCGATGGCCGTGGTAACGGTAACAGCCGGCGTCAGAATGCCGTCGGCGAGCAGCGCGGCGCCACCCAGCATGGCGGGGATGATAAGCCACTTACCGCAGCGCTTGACCAGGCTGTACAGGGCAAAGATGCCGCCCTCACCATGGTTATCGGCGCGCAGCGAGATGAGCACATACTTGATGGTGGTCAGCAGCGTGACCGTCCACACGACAAGGGAGAGCGCGCCGAGCACGAACTCCTCCGTGACGCTTCCGATGCCGCCGTTGCCGGCAACGAGCGCCTTGGTTACATACATAGGGCTGGTGCCGATATCGCCGTACACCACGCCCAGCGTGACGAGCATCGCCGAGATGCTCACAGGAATCGCAGCGTGCGAGGCTGCCTCCTTGGCCTTTTGTTCCATAAGCCGGTTTCCTCCCAACTTTAATGTTCGAAGGGATTATAGGTAATCGGCCCATGTTTTAATGCACTGTTTTCCCAGCTAGATAAAGATTTATACAGTCTTTAGGCTACCGCGGCGATATGGAATGTGACAAAGGGACTGTCCCCTTGTCACATTCGTCATTTTCCGAGCCAGTTTTTGAACCACCACTCCATGGAGCGGCTCATCTCGGCCATAAAGGGGCTCGTGTGCTTGCGTGTGTAGATATCCACGACGCGCTCCCCCACCTCGCGGGCGTGCGGGCGAAACATCGCGTCCATCTCGGCCACCTGCGCATCCATGGTCGCGGCATCCGCACGGCAGTAGCGCTCCTCGTGCACCAGGTTCACCACGGGATGTGCGATTGCCGGGCGCTCCTTGCGGGGCGTGCCGATGATGAGCATCGATAGCGGCATGGTATAGGGCGGCAGATCGAGCAGCGCGGCAACTTCCTCAGCGTTCTCGACGATGTCGCCGATATAGCAGCTCCCCAGCCCCAGGGCCTCGGCGGCAACCACGGCGTTTTGCGCGGCGATCACGGCATCCTGAGCCGCGATGGCAAAGTCGCCCAGACCCGGCGCGCGGCGGGGCGCCTTGCCCGTACGCTCTACAAACTCGGGCTCAAAGCAGCCCACGTGCTCAAACAGATCGATCCACTTGGCATAATCGACCACAAATATAAGTGCCCAGGGCGCCTTGGCGATCATGGGCTGGTGGTCGCACAGGTCGGCCAGACGGTCCAGCGTGGCCTGCTCGCGAATGCTCACGATGGAATACATCATCATGGCGCCCGCCGACGGCGCGCGACTCGCCGCATGCAGAATCGCCGCCCGCTGCTCGTCGGTCACCGCCACGGGACGGTCGTTGTCATCGCGCGCAAAAGCGCGCGTGGACGAACGGTGCTCCAAAATGTCCAGTACCGCGTTGCCCGTAGTCTCGACCGGATAGCCGTACGTATCCACGACCGCAGCTCCGTCGCCGCCCATGTCCGCCTTGCAAACCTGCTCGCTCATCGCCCTACCCTCGCCATTTCTTTAAGAAGCCTTTACGTTTCCGTGTAATTCCCGTCCATTATCGCGCAGGTCGCCACTACATTGCGCCACACCGCCACACGCGCGCGTTAATATGGCTGGTTGTTGTGCGCAGCCACCAATTGCAGCGCATATCTTGGTAACAATCGGGTAAACCCCCGCTTTCGTAGGTTTTAGTTTGTGAGGAGTCTCAGCATGTTCGCTGCCGCCATCTCGCTCGTCGGTCTTGCGGCGACCGTCTACCTTGTCTTGCGCGAGGCCAAGGCCATTCGCGCTCAGTCGGGCACCGTTGCCAAAAGCGCTCTTGGGTGGAGCGTCGCCTTCGGCCTGTTCCAGCTCTTTTTGACCATTTGGGGCGCCATTGGCCTCGTCGCTCAAAACGAGCCGCTCGCCTTTGTGATGCTCATCCTGACCAATGCCATCCTCACCGGATGCGCTTGGGCCAGCATCGCACGCGACCGCATCGCCCCGCGCGTCTTTGCGTTCGCCGCGCCCGACGCCCCCGCCCCCACCGGCAAGCTCGCCCGCCTGCGCGGCGCCTTTGTGGGCAAACCGCTCGTCGCCGCCGTCTTGTGCCTGCTGTTCGCCGGCGTCTTTGCGCTGCTGGGCATGGAGGTCTCGTCCAACCACGACTTTACCTGGGTCTACCCCCTGTGCATCCTGCTCGAGTGGGCCATCATCGCCACGCTCATGACTGGCTTGTTCTTCCTATTCCAGCGCCACGGCGCAGCTCCCGCGGTCCTGGCCTTTGCCCTCTTTGTCCTGGGCATTGCCGAGTTCTTCGTCATCACGTTTAAATCCATGCCCATCCAGCCGGGCGACCTTTCGGCCATCTCCACCGCCGCCGCGGTCGCCGGCAACGGATACACCTTCTCGATCTCGCTGTTCTGCGTGCTGTCCATGGGCTTTACCGCCATCGCCATGCTGCTATGCGAGTACGCTGGCCTGATCGCGCCGCATCGCCAGAAGGGTGCCGCCAACGCCAAGCGCATGCTGCTCACCAACCTGCTTGTGGCGGTGCTGTGCCTGGGTGGTGTGACCGCGCATGTCACGCTCATCGACTACTACAACACCCTCGGCATCACCGTCTACACCTGGCGTCCGCTCGAGAGCTACTGGCGCGAGGGCTACCTGCCCGCTTTCATTAGCGCAGCGCAGTCCATCAAACCGCCCAAACCCGCCGACTACTCCGTCGACGATGCCAAGGCCACGCTCAAAAAGTACGCCAAGGCCTACGACAAGTCCGACGCCGCCAAGAGTGACGAGCGCACCGCCGCAAAGGAGCAATTCGACAGCGAGAAGCCCACGGTCATCGCCATCATGAACGAGACCTTCTCGGACCTGTCCATCTACCAGAACATGCGCGCCGGCTACGAGGGCCCGCAGTACTTTAAGAACCTGTCCAACTGCCTCAGCCGCGGCAAGCTCTACGTGAGCGCCTACGGCGGCGGCACCGCCAATACCGAGTTTGAGTTTATGACCGGCAACTCCATGGCCAACCTGGGCTCGGGCGTGTACCCCTACACCATCTACAACATGGAGACGACCGGGAACCTGGCAGAGCAGTTCAAATCGCTCGGCTATTCCACCACGGCCATGCACCCCAACCACGCGACCAACTGGAACCGCGAGAACGTCTACAAGGACTTTGGCTTTGACCAGTTCCTGTCCATCAACGACTTCCAGGGAGCCGACACCCTGCGCGGCATGGTGACCGACCAGGCTACCTACGACAAGATTCTTGAGCTGCTCGACCAGAACGCCGATCCGCAGTTTATCTTCGATGTGACCATGCAGAACCACTCGGGCTACGACACGGGTCTGCTGCCGGTCGACAAGCAGATGCACCTGAACATCGACACGACCGACCTGGACGCTAAGACCGTCGAGGACGGCACGCTCTCCGATGTTGACGAGTATGTCTCGTGCATCGAGCAGTCCGACCAAGCGCTGCGTTACTTCCTCAACGCCCTGAGCAAGCTCGACCGCAAGGTGGTCGTGGTGTTCTGGGGCGACCACCAGCCGTTCTTCCCGTCCAAGTTCAACGATAAGTGGTTTACCGGCGAGGACGACGCCACCCACCAGGAGCGCTTGTGGCAGACCGACTACATCATTTGGGCTAACTACGACGTTGCCGGTTGTGACCAGACGAGCGAGGTCGACGATCTGTCCACCAACTACCTGTCCACCCAGCTGATGCAACTGATCGGCGCACCGCTGACCGACTACCAGAAAGCGCACATGACGCTGCGCGAGTCGCTGCCCGCCATCAACTCCGTGGGCTACGAGGACGCCAGCCTGCGCTGGGCGCTCTCCTCCAACGTCACCGGTGACGACGCCGCAGCCGCAGCCGCCACCAAGGCGCGTGAGGATTACGCCAAGATGCAGTACTACGAAATGTTCCGCGACGGCAAGAACGTGTATACCGAGCACTTCCAGACCGAGGCCAACGAGACCGACCCCAACCTGGCACCGGGCACGACGAAGATCAAGTAGCGGGTCGCTCATAACTGAAACGTCTGTCCGGGCGGAGGCATATAAGGTTCCCTGCTCGGACAGTCCTGCGCAAGACGGAGGCCACATTAAGTGGCCTCCTTTGCGTGCGGAACTCGCGATGAACCTTATATGCCTCCGCCCGGACAGACGCCTTGTTGTTGGAGCACGGCTTGTCATGGGGGTATCCGCTGAACATATA
>CAJMNK010000028.1 GCA_905214905.1 uncultured bacterium
AGAGTCGTTCGAAAGTAAACCGTGGCCGGCCCTTCGCCTTACGTACCACCATTGGGAACCTTGGCTGATACTTTGAAAGCGATGGGGCCTTTGTTGACAGGACCTTGGGACCCAATTGGAAACTTTGGGACCGCCTTAAACGTTTGGTTGGACAGGGCTTTGGGTACCCTTTGGTTTACTTTGGATTGATTCGCTGACTTTGGAGGGTTTGGTTATGTCGTATTTGGATCTGGCTCGGGGTCGGTATTCTTGTCGTTTGTTTGAGGATCGTTCTGTTGAGCAGGCTGTGGTGGATGCCATTGTTGAGGCTGGGCGGATTGCTCCTTCTGCTTGTAATAATCATCCAACCCGTGTGATGGTGTTGGATACGCCTGAGCTTCTGGAGAAAGCTGCTGCCTGTCAGCCTCGGTTTGCTCGTGATGGGTCCATCTTTGGGGCTCCGCTTATCTTTCTTATTTGCAGCGTTACCGACGATGCTTGGGTGCGCCCGTATGACCAGATGAACTCCAGTGCCATCGACACCTCGATCGTCTGCGATCAGATGATGATGGAGGCCGAGGAGCAGGGCCTGGGTACGTGCTGGGTGTGCCATTTTAAGCCCGAGGTGGCCTGCGAGCAGTTCAGCCTGCCCGAAGGCATCTATCCCTATCATATGCTCGTCTGCGGCTATCCTGCCGACCATATCGCCGATCCCAAACACCGCGAGGCCCGCACCATTCCCCTCCCCGACTTCCTCCTCAAGTAGATTTTTGGGACATGCCTTAAATCCACCTTTGACCGCTCACCCGTTCGCCGAGTTCTGTGCCCCTCAAACGCAGGACTCGGCGTTTTGTTTTGCAGACTGCATACAGCCACAAAAAAGGACCCGCAAGCTGCGGGCCCTTTCTAGGCGCTAAATGATAGCTGGATGTTAGTCCAGGTCGTCGGCGGCGAAGTTATCGATCGGCGCGAAGGGATCGGCAACGGGGATAACCGGCTCGGCGACGGGCAGCGGCTCGGCAGCAGGAACGGTCACAGCCGGAGAAGCGGCGGAACCGACCGGCGTGGAAGCCATGAGATCGGCCGGGAAGGAGTTCTGAGCATCGTCCATGAAGTGCTGGATGAGCTTGAGGTACTCGGTCTTGAACTCCTCACGGGAAGCCTTAAGACGGTCGATCTCCTCAAGCTCGGCCTGTTTCTCGGTCAGGGCCTGGCGGATGACCTCGCGGGCCTTGGCGTCGGCCTCGTTGCGGATGCGGTCAGCATTCTCGTTGGCGTCGTTGACGATGCCCTCGGCGGTCTGCTGGGCAGCAATCAGGGCAGCGGAAATCTGACGCTCCTGAGCGGAGAAGTCAGGGGCGGGAGCAGCCACGGGGGCGGCGGGAACGGCCTGGGCGGTGGCATCCTGAGCCTGGGCAAGCTGAGCCTGTGCATCGGCAAGCTGCTGCTCGGTAGCAGTCAGACGACCCTTAAGGTCGACGATCTTAGCGAGCATAGCGTCAACCTCGGAGGACAGCGTCTCCAAGAAGACGTCGACCTCGGCAGGATCGTAGCCACGCTTGGCCTCAGAGAAAGTCTGAGCCTGGATGTCTGCAGGGGTAATAGCCATAACAAGTCTCCTTTTTCATCGCCTCGGCGCTACACGCCCGACGTAAGTTACAAAGTCAGTTCTATACGAGTATACCTATAAGAAGCTGCAGAACCAGCCTCTGCACCAACTGCAACGCAATAATCGCAACGACCGGCGAAAAATCGATACCGCCCATCGGCGGAATGAAACGACGGAACAGGTTGAGCCACGGACCGCACACGCTATCGAGCACCGCAGCAATATCCTGAAGTAAACCACCCTGCTTCATGGGAATCCACGTCATAAAGCAGTAGACGACAATGAGCGTGGAATAGAAGTTGAACAGCGTGTTGACCAGCTGGACGATAGTGTAGATGTTGATGGGAATCTCCTCGTCTTGTCTTTACTTAAGGTAGCCGTCGGCACGAAGCTTCTTGAGATCGGAATCTTTGACCTCGCAACCGGCGGGCAGCACCATGAACACGCGGTCGCCTACCTCCTTGACCGTGGCGCCCAGACCGCAGGCAAAGCCGTAAGAGAAGTCCAAGACGCGCTTGGCAACTTCGGTGCGTACGCCCACAAAAATCAGTGCGACAGGCTGCTTGGTGCGAACGCGGCGCACCACGGTCTCCACGTCGTCATAGCTCTCGGGGCGCAGGACATAGGCCGGCAGCTGCGGCGTGGCGTTGATGATATTGCTCGCATAGGCCGAGGCATCGCTCGGTGCAGGCGCGGGTGCAGCGGCGGCACGGGCGCGGGTGTTCTCGGCGTAGCTCGACGGCGTGTCATAGGCACCAGGACGATAACCGCTCGCAACGCTGTCCTGCGAGCGCGAAGGCGGGTTATACGTCGTGGCATGGCGGGAGTCATCGCCGACCAGCTGACCGGAGCGCGTATACACGGCAACCGACTCAGCTTCACCGCGGCGCGTCTGACCAAGCAGGCCGTTGCTCGGCTCGTCTTGGGTGTAGAAGCCCTCGCCCGAAGCACCGCTGTAGCCGTTGCCCTGATAACTATCGTCATAGCCGTCATCGTAACCGTAGTCGTCGTCCTGGCCATAACCCTGGTCGTAACCCTGCTGGCCGCCCAGGTGCATCTTATTTTTAATCTCGTCAAGGAAGCCCATGGTTGTGTCCTCTCGCGGTTTAGTGCAGGCGCCCCGATAATCAGTGCGCACTTCAGAGCCTTATTTTACTGCAAACTCCGGGCTAAATACTACCCTGCCCAGGCGAACGAGCGTAGAGCCCTCCTCAAGGGCAGGCTCAAAGTCCTCGCTCATGCCGCAGGAAAGCTCAGGCAGGTTCAAATCGGGATGCGCCGCCTCCAGCTCATCCCTCAGCTCACGAAGCCCCGCAAAGGTGCGGCGTGCCACATCCTTATTCCCCCGGGGCGCCATAGTCATAAGCCCCTGTACGCAAATTCCCTCAAGTTCCGCAAGCTCACCCGCGGCGGCGCGAATCTCATCGGGCGAAAAGCCTCCCTTCGACTCCTCACCACTCACATTGACCTCGATGAGCACACGCTGGGGACCGGCGAGCTCGCCTGCCTCAATCTTGCGGACAGCACGGCTCGAGATCGCCTGTGCCAGATGCAGCGAACCCACCGAGTGAATCAGCTCGGCTGAGCCCAGCACCGCATTGATCTTATTGGTCTGCAGGTTGCCGATCATATCGAAGCGCACCTCGGGCAGCTCCGGATGCTCCGCCAGACCCGTGAGCTTGCGAACCAGCTCCTGCGGGCGGTTCTCGGCAAAATGGCGATACCCCGCCTGGATGGCGGCAACGGTCTCATCGACACCAACGGTCTTGGACACGGCAATGAGGCGCGCGGCGTCGTGGGGGCGGCCCGCGCGATCGAGCGCCGCATAAAAACGTTCCAGAATCTGCTCGCGGCGAGCGCGCATCAAGTCCAAATAGTTATCCATTGCTAATCGCCTCCGCTGACAGCCAAACAAGTAGTCCCATGCTAACGCAAGAGCGCGGTCCCGCATGTGCAAGGCCGCGCTCACTTAGGTATTTACAATCTTTCGACGAACGGGGTCACTTACTCCTCGTCGTCCTCGCCATCGTCCTCGTCCTCAAGATGATCGAGCAGGTAGCGAAGACCCTCGCTGACCTCGTTGGCGGGCACCTTGGCAACGTAACGCGCGTCGACGGCGGGCCTCATGATAACACCCTCGCCCGAAGGCACGCGCATGCTCTCGAGCTCATCCTCGTCCACACGGGCGATATCGCCGGCGTTCATACGCTGACCAGTCAACAGGAAGGTCAGACGGCAAGCGGCATCGATGGAAATGGAAGCGATGCGATCGAGGTAGCGCGAAACCATGATGGCGCGGCGCAGGTCGTCATAGTTGCTGTCGTCGTCCATAAAGTCGCCCGTATCCATACGGTTAAAGGTGCGGAAGAACTTCTCGTAGGCAGCGTGCACTGGCTCGTCCTCGACGGCCAGGTTGCAGATGATGGACATATCATTGGTGACGAGCGCAGAAAGCGAAGAGCCCAGCACCTGGTAGACGGCCTCAGCCTCGGCCTCAACCGTGCCGACAAGCTCCTTGGGCAGCGAGATGTCGGCCTTGATCATATGACGCGTGGCACGGCAGATCTGACGGACTTTATCGGTCATGCGCTGCAGGTTAAAGTCGACATAGATGATCGTCTGAAGCAGGCGGAAGTCGGAGGCGACCGGTGACTGCGTGGCGATCAGGTTGTAGCAGACGGCCTCCAGGTTGGCGCAGCGCGCGTCAATCGAAAGCGTGCGTTTCTTGGTCTTGGTGGCGAGCTTGCGGTCGTCGGTCACATAGGCCTTCACGGCATCGTGGAGAGCCAGATCGACGGCCTCATAGATGCTCAGCATCTCGTGACGGGCCTCGACGAGCTGACGGGAAAACAGTTTGCGCATGGTTCACTCCAATCAGTTGGGTGCGGTCATGCAGCCCGCACAGTGAATACGCACCGGACCAGGTCCGACGGCTTGGGACTAGTCGCACCGATCAGCCAAAGCGGCCGGTGATATAGTCTTCCGTCCGCGAGTCCACCGGGCTGGTGAAGATCGCGTCGGTTTGACCATACTCGATGAGCGTGGCGGGCTCGCCGGCAACTTCCTGCAAGAAGAATGCGGTGTAGTCGCTGATGCGAGCTGCCTGCTGCATTGAATGCGTGACGATGATGATCGTCATCTCGGGCGCCAGCTCGGCCATCAGATCCTCGACCTTAGAGACGGATGTGGGATCGATGGCGGAGCAGGGCTCGTCCATCAGGAGGACATCGGGTTGCACCGCAAGCACGCGCGCGATGCACAGACGCTGCTGCTGACCGCCCGAGAGCGCCAAACCATCCTTGTTGAGCTGATTGGATACCTCTTTCCAGAGGTTGGCGCGCTTGAGCGATTCTTCCACGATGTCATCGAGGTCGCTTTTGCTAGTCACGCCCTGCAGACGAGGGCCAAAGGCGACATTCTCGTAGATGGATTTAGGAAACGGGTTGGGCTGCTGAAAGATCATGCCCACGCGACGACGGAGGTCGACCGGGTCGACGCCCTCGGCATAGATATCATTGCCGTCGAGCGTCATGGTGCCCTCGACGCGCGTACCCTCGATCAGATCATTCATGCGGTTGATGCAGCGCAAAAACGTCGACTTGCCGCAGCCCGAAGGGCCAATGAAGGCGGTGATGGCGTTTTTGGCGATGTTGAGGTCAAGCCCCGTCAGCGCATGAAAGTCACCGTACCAAAAGTTGAAATCCTTGGCCGTGATGGCCGCTTGCTCCAGCGTGGGAGCGGACTGATAAACGGACATGGGACTCCTTAACTAGCGACGCTTGCGCGACAGGAAGCGCGCAAACAGGTTGAAGGCCAGAATGATCACCATCAGCAAGAGCGCGGTGCCGTAGGCTGCGTTCATGTTGATGCCATCGTTGGCAAGCAGGTACAGGTGAACCGTCATGGGGCGGCCGGAATCGAGCGGCGAAATAGGTAGATTGATGGCTTGGCCCATGGTGTAGAGCACCACCGCGGTCTCGCCAATGGCGCGGCCGATGGCGAGGACGATGCCCGTGGCAATACGGCCAAAGGCAGAAGGAAGCACAATCTTGGAGACAACCTGCCACTTGGTGGCGCCCAGGCCGTACGCGCCCCAACGGATATAGCGCGGGACGGCGCGAATGGCCTCTTCGGTGGTGCGCATGACGATGGGAAGCATCAAGAGCGCGAGCGCCAGAGCGGCCGAGACCATCGAAAGGCCCAGGCCCATGGCCTCGACAAACAAGGCGTAGCCAAACAGGCCCATAACGATGGAGGGCACCGAGGCCAAAGCGTCAGCAGCGTAGCGAATGAGCTCGACGACCTTGCCCTGCTTGGCGTACTCGGCCAGATAGACGGCTGCCAGCACAGCAATCGGCGTGCAGATAAGCATGGCGAGCGCCGTCACATAGACGGTCGAGACGATCGTGGGCCAAATTCCGCCCTCGGCGTTGACGCCCTGGGGCCAACCGAAGATAAAGTCGAGCGAGATATGCGGCAGGCCGTTAATGACCACATAGGCAATGATAGCGACAAGCACCAGCGTGGTGATGTATGCCGCGGCACGGAACACGCCAAGCATGATCTTGTTGGACAGGTCCTTGTTGATGCGGCCCTTCTTGCCATGGGAAAGGGCACGCTTGATGCGCTCGCGCGACGAGGTCGTATCGACCGTCGTGTCAACGGAATCGGACATAGCCTACCCCCTCTTCTTCTTGGAAATCAGACGGACGATGCCCACCAGCGTGGCGGAGATGATAAACAGGACCACGCCCATGCCGAACAGCGCCGAGCGGTGCAGACCCGAGGAATAGCTCATGTCGAGCGCGATCTGGCTCGTGAGCGTCGAGATGGGGCTCGCAATGCTGTCGGGAATAACCGGGGCGTTACCCACGACCATGAGCACGGCCATGGTCTCGCCGATGGCACGGCCCATACCCAGCACGATGGCATCCACGATACCCAGCTTGGCGGCAGGTAGCACGACCTTATAGATGGTCTGCCACTTAGTAGCACCCATGGCATACGATGCCTCGCGAATACCCATGGGAATGGAATTGAGGGCATCGATGGTGAGCGTGGTGATGGTAGGGACGATCATGATGGCAAGCACGAACCACGCCGTCAGCGCACCAAAACCAAGACCACCGGTCAGTTGCGCGATAAACGGACGGATGATGATCATGCCAAAGAAGCCATAGATGATAGAAGGGATGCCGGCCAACAGGTCAACGGCAGGGCTGATGAGCTTGCGCACGCGCTTGCTGGCGATCTCGACCAGATACACGGCCGTGCCCACGCCTAGGGGCACACCCATGGCGAGCGCACCGACGGTCACCAGACCCGAGCCGGCAAGCAGCGACACGATGCCGTAGTGGCCCTCAGAGGGCGCCCACGTAAAGCTAAAGAAGTCCGCCAGACCGATGTCGGTAAAGACGGGCAGCGCCGAGTACGTGGTAAAAACAAAAATCAGGATGACGGTAACAACCGCCAAGAACGCGCAGGCAAAGAAAATCCACTGCAGCGCCTTCTCCTTGATATAGGTGCTGCGCGATACGAGCGCCAGCTCGCGCTTCTTGAGCGCCTGAGCATTCTGCTCAGTTTGGGAGTTTTCCTGTGCTTCCATGCTACTCACTCCCCTTCTCGTCGTTGGTGACGGGAATAAAGCCCGCCTCGCGAATCTGCTTGTCCATCTTTTCGGACGTCACGTAGTCGATGTAATCCTGCGCCTGCTGCGAAGGCGCACCCTTCACAAAGAAGTAAAGGTCGCGCGAGATGGGATAGCCGCCACTCGCGACCGTCTTCTCGGACGCCTCAACATGATTGACCGAGACGGCCTTGACCGAGGTCTTGGCGTTGAGGCTATCGACGAAGCCCAGCGAAATGTAGCCGATAGCCCCGCGCGAACGAGATACCACGTCGCGCACCTGGCCCGTGCCCGAAAGAACGGCCGAGCGGCGATCGAACGGGGTGCCGTCCATCACGATGGTGCGGAAGGCTTCACGCGTGCCAGACGCCTCGTCTCGGTTGATGACCTGAATCTTCAGGTCCTCGCCACCGACCTCTTTCCAATTAGTAATCTTGCCGGCATAGATATCGCGGAGCTGCTCGGTCGAGAGGCTATCGACGGGGTTATCTTCGTTCACGATGACCGCGATACCGTCGTGGGCAATGACGATGGGAGTCAGGCCCAAATCCTGTTCGTCGGCATTGAGTCCACGGGAGGAGCTGGCGATATCGGCCGTGCCAGCGCTGACGGCTTCGATGCCAGCGGAAGAGCCCAAACCGGAAACGAGCACGTCGATGCCGGTCTCCTCCTTAAAGCCCTCTGCCGCAATCTCGGCGATAGGAAGGCAGGTCGTGGAGCCGGCCACAGTAATGGAAGAGGTAGAAGATCCCGAAGAACAGGCGCACAGCGTAAGCGTAAGCACGGCGGCGCTCAGGACCGATACGATCTTTCTCATAGCATCACGCCGATCGCAGCATGGCGCCCACAGGTGCCGTCCTCGTTACGATAGGAATAAAAGCGGTCGTTCTGACGCACAGTCGAAAGCTGGGTATCCACGATATTATCCGCGTCCACACCGGCATCTACCAGCGCCTCACAAATGGCAGCGGAAAGATCGAGCATGCGAGAGATGCTCGCATCGATGCAAGAGAACTCGGCGGCAAAGCGATCCATGAGTTCCTGGGATACCTCATATTCATCAGCCAAGATATGGGGGCCGATATAGGCGGAAACGTCGCTCGCATCGCAGCCGGCAGCGTCGCAAAGCGCCTGGCACGCCTTGGCAGAAATACGTGCAATCGTGCCCTTCCAACCGGAGTGCACCACGGCAAATCCGCCGGGGGCCACCAGCACCACGGGAACGCAGTCGGCAAAGCAGAGCAGCACGGGCACGTCATGGGCCGTACAAACGATGGCATCGCAGCCCTCGGCAATCTGCTCGCGAACAGCCTCAAGATCGTCGGCGCCGTTCGAAGTCACCGTAACGATATGGTCACCATGTACCTGATTGGGCACGAGCAGATTATGCTCGCACTCAGTGGCGCCCATAGCTTCGAGCGCTCGACGACGATTTTCTTGAACAGCAAAGGGGTCATCGCCTACATGCGAGCCCAGGTTGAGCGAGGAGTACGCATCTTCAGAAA
Source organism: uncultured bacterium (assembly GCA_905214905.1). Classification (GTDB taxonomy): domain Bacteria; phylum Actinomycetota; class Coriobacteriia; order Coriobacteriales; family Coriobacteriaceae; genus Collinsella. Next base: position 8,720 of record CAJMNK010000028.1, read on the forward strand.
CGCCACCGGTGCGCTCGGTAAAGGCAAAGCGGACATCGGATGTCGCGCCCTCCACCAACGTAACTCCATCATGGTCGACACGCGAAACGTTGTCCGCACGTGCTGCCATACTAAAGCCTCCTAATAACACAAGTACCGCGGCGTCGCCGCGCAGTCCGCGTTTATACGGCTGTCATACTTCCTTAAAAGGATACCCGCAGCGGTAGGGACCAAACGTAAAGGGAACGTAAGGAGATTGGAGGCTTTCGTTTACAAACGAGAAACAAAACGGGGTGCATCCAAATGGACACACCCCGTGCAGGTCGTTAAGAAAAACGAACTAGAAGCTACCGCGCTTCAGGAAGTCGGGAAGCTCGAACTGGTCGTTGCCAAAGTTGGGCAGCTCGGTACCACCGACGTTGCGGGTCGGAGCGGCCTGAGCCGGGCTGGCAGCCGGAGCGGTGCGCTGCGGCTCAGCGGAGGCAGCGGCCTTGCTCTGAGACTGCTGAGCAGCAAAGAGCTCATCCTGACGGTTGACGTTGGAGTCGGAGAAGCCCGTAGCGATGACGGTGATACGCACCTGATCGCCCAGGGACTCGTCGACAACGGTACCGAAGATGATGTTGGCCTCGGGGTCGACGGCGTTGGCGACAACGTCGGCGGCGTCGCTGATCTCCTGGATGCCCAGGTCCTTGGAACCGGCGATGGAGAGCAGCACGCGCGTGGCACCATCGATGGAGCTCTCGAGCAGCGGGCTGGAGATGGCCTGCTGGGCAGCGTCGACGGCACGAGTATCCCCAGAAGAGGTACCGATACCCATCATGGCGGTACCGGCCTGCTTCATGATGGTCTTAACATCGGCGAAGTCCAGGTTGATGATACCGGGGACGGTGATGAGGTCGGTGATGCCCTGGGTGCCCTGGGAAAGGACGCCATCGGCAATCGCGAAGGCCTCGAGCATGGTGGTCTTCTTCTCGGCGATGTCGAGCAGCTTATCGTTAGGAATGACGATCATGGTGTCGACGCAATCGGAGAGGGTCTTGATGCCCTCCTCGGCGCTCTTCTTACGCTTGCGGCCCTCGAAGGTGAAGGGCTTGGTCACGACGGCGACGGTCAGTGCGCCGACCTCGTTCATCGCGATATCGGCAACGATGGGAGCAGCGCCGGTACCGGTGCCGCCGCCCTCGCCGCAGGTGATAAACACCATGTCGGCGCCAGCGAGCGCCTCGGCGATGTCGTCGCGGGACTCATCGGCAGCCTTGCGGCCAACCTCGGGATTGGCGCCGGCGCCCAGGCCGCGGGTAAGGTCGGTGCCGATGTGCACCTTGATATCGGCATCAGAGATCGCGAGTGCCTGAGCATCGGTGTTGATGGCAACAAACTCGACGCCGCGGATGCCCTCTTCGATCATTCGATTGACCGCGTTGGTACCGCCGCCGCCGACGCCGACCACCTTAATGACGGCAAGGTAGTTGTTGATCTCTGTCTCGTGCATGTCGGTCCTCCGAACAAAGGTTATAGCCATAGCATGGGTCGACCCCTGCGCACATTAACCTTCAGGTTGAAAGTAAATGCAAAGGTAAACCGTATTATGTTTGCACATTATGAACGTATCAGTCAAATAATTGACCGTGAAAACCAAACAAACCAGATAAACGGCGTGGTATGGCCCCTCAACAAAGCATCAACCAGCGCTACGAGGTCGGAGCATTCCTAAATGTGTAGTTACCCGGAGAGCGCACATTGATATACGTTACGCCCTCTACCTGCGAAAGCAACTTGGTGACTACGCGTTCCTTCTTGGCGATATCGCCCGAATCGCCCAGCGACACCTCAATGCCGTTATTGAGGTTTGCCGAGATGGCTTCGACCGAAGGCGTGGAAATATCCTTGACTTGTCCCAAGAACTCGCTCGAAAAACCACGCACATAATCCAGGCCGGCCTTAACGGCTTTGGAGTTCACCGCCTGGCAGGAAACCGGAGCGACATCCGCCGAGACATCAGTCAACAACACCGCGCCATAATGCTTGGCGAGCGCCAGCGCGGCATCGATTCCGGTCAAGGTATTTGAGCCCTGCCCTGTCGTGATGACGTTGCCCTGGTCGTCCACTTCGACCGACGTCGACAGCGGGGCGATCCAGGTGTCATCGTCTCCGATAGCCCAGGCAAGGTCGTCGGAGCTGATATACGCAATGGCGATAACTTTACGCTCCGTCGGCGTGATGATAAGCGTATGGGGAAACTGGCGCTGGACATCCACGCCCGAAACCCACGGGTTCTGCTTGAGATCCTCGGTAATCTGGTCGGGATCGACGTTAAAAAGCGACGCTCCCTCGGGCAAGTCGATCAGCTGGATAGCATCGTGCTTCGTCACATGCTCGCTGCCTTGAATCTGAATATCAGTGGCAGTAAACAGTCCAGAGTTGATCACCACGATGGCAACGACGACGAGCACGGCCAAGACGGCCAGAACGCCGCCCACGATTTTGCCTTTGCCTGTAACGACAGAAGCGGCGTCTGATGTTTTATTTGCCATCGCTCCAAGTGAAGATAACGGGTTGAAACCTTTTTTACTCGAAGGCTTCTTGGCGGTAGCCGGCACCGATGTCAGCGAGCGCGGTTTCGATGCGCCCAGCGTGCGACCTGGACGCGCCGCTTTAGTTCCCGTCGAGGGCTTGGGAGCCGCCATGGGACGGGCAGGCTTGGCGCCCATAACAGGCTTTGACGTCATCGAGGGACGCGAGGACTTTTTTGCGGCCGGACGATTACCGAGCTGCGAGCCGACGACCGGACGACTGGTCTGTCGAGCATACCCGACAGACTTAGAGTGCGCGACGGTATTGCGTTGAGGTTTGGCAGGCGCGCCGGAACGCCCTCCGGCGCGGCGGAAGGTGGGTTTCGATGCTCTAGAAGCCGAGGAATTTAACTTCCGGTCTGAGCTCGATGCCATACGCCTCCCTCACCTTTCCGTGCACATGTCTAATAACCGCGGCAACGTCATCGGCCGAGGCAGTTCCGTTATTAACGATAAAATTAGCGTGAACGGGCGAAACTTCCGCGCCGCCAATCGAAAAACCCTTTAATCCACAATCCTCGATAAGCTTGCCCACACTCGCATCGGGCGGGTTGCGAAAGACAGACCCGCAGGATGCGCGACCCATGGGCTGCGTACGCTTGCGCCTTGTAAGGTACCGCTCCATGCGCTCGCGAATGTCGGCCTTGGGCGCCGGTTTAAGCTTGAACACGCACTCGAGGATGATCTCATTGCGGGGAAGGCTACATTCGCGGTAGTCCCAAGTGATCTCGGACCCCGCATAATGCTTGATACCGGATGCCGGGTCAAACGTTACGACATCCTCAACCAGCGAGCCAATCCACTCGGTCCGTGTGCCGGCATTCATGGATATCGCACCGCCGACCGAACCAGGAATGCCAACGGCAAACTCAAGGCCCGAGAGGCTACGCGACAGGGCATCGTTGACCAGGCGCGCAAACATCACGCCCGCACCGACCGTCAGCGTACAACCGTCATCGGCAACAACCGTGCGCTGAAACTCACGTCCGAGCGAAATGACGGCACCGCGATAACCGCCATCGGCAACCAGCAGATTGGAGCCCTTGCCGATGATGACCCACGGCACCTGCTCGCGATCGAGCACCGCCACGGCGCGGCGGAGGGCATGATAGCTATGGCACGTCACAAAGAGGTCGGCCTTGCCGCCGATACGATAGCTCGTATGACGCGCAAGGCGCTCGTCCTCGATCACATCCGTGTCGATCATGCCCGAGAGCGCCATGACGGCGTTAAACAGACCCATTAGACTTAAGCGTCTTTCTTGGCAGTCAGATACTCAATGAACTCGGGACCGACGGTCGTAACGTCGCCGGCACCCATGGTGAGCAGCAGGTCGCCCTCGCCCACCATCTGCTCGAGCTCCTGATTGAGCTCAAGACGGCTGGAACAGTACACGACCTCCTTGCCAGGATGCTTGGCGCGCACGGTATCGGCGAGCATCTTAGAGGTGACACCCGGAATGGGCATCTCGCCAGCCGAGAACACATCAATCAGCAGCAGTTTATCGGCATTGGCAAATGCATCGGCAAAGTCGTCGCACAGGGCCTGCAGGCGCGAATAGCGGTGCGGCTGGAACACGACGTCGACGTGCTTGTAGCCCAGCGACGAAGCGGCAGCAAGCGTCGCCTTGATCTCGGTGGGGTGATGGCCGTAATCATCGACCACGGTGATGCCATCGATATCGCCCACGTGGGTAAAGCGACGGCGGACGCCCTCAAAGCTCGAGAGCGCCTTGGCGGCGGCGTCGATGTCAAGGCCCAGGACATGGGCGACGGTGAGCACCGCCGTGGCGTTGAGCATGTTGTGGCGACCGGGGTTGCTCTTGATCTCCACAGCGTGCTCAGTGCCGTCCTCAAAGCGAACGATAAAGTCACTCTGGATGCCCTTGACATCCGGGTGCACGCAGACGATGTCGTTGCTCTCGGCAAAGCCGTAGGAAAGCACGTGACGGCCCGTCGACTTGGCGAGCTCGACCAGATGCGGGTCCTCGCCGCAGACGATGACGGTGCCGTCCTCGCCCACCAGGCTCATGAATTTGGCGAAAGTTGCCTCGATCTCCTCGATACCCGAGTAGTGGTCGAGGTGGTCGGCCTCGACGTTGGTCACAATGACCACGTTGGGGTTCAGGAACAGGAAGGAGCTGTCGGACTCGTCGGCCTCGGCGACAAAGTAGTCGCCCGAGCCGTTCTTGCCGTTCGTGTCATAGCCCTCGACGATGCCGCCGATCAAGAAGCTCGGATCCAGACCCATGCGGTCGAGCATGGTGGCGCACATCGAAGACGTGGTGGTCTTGCCATGCGTGCCGGCAACAGCGACGGTGGTGTAGCCGTGGCCCAAAGCAGAGAGCATCTTGGCACGGGGCCACACGGGAATACCCAGCTCGCGAGCGCGCACGAGTTCAGCGTTGGACTCCGGAATAGCGGTGGACACAACAACCACGTCGGGCTTGACCTCGTCGATCGTGGCGGCCTCATGGCCCACATGCACCTTCACACCAGCGCGGGTAAGCTGGCGGATATAACGTGACGTCTTAAGGTCGGAGCCGGTAACGGCATAACCGCGCTCGTGCAGAACGAGGGCGATGCCGCTCATGCCGGCGCCGCCGATACCGATAAAGTGGGCGCTCTTAAACTCGGGCGCGGAGGTTGCAGTCTGGGAATCAGCCATGTGCTCGTGTACTCCTTGCGTAAACACTGCCTGTAACCCGTTAACTGTACCGCACCTACCGCATCAGCGCGAGGGCGACCGACGATATCCCGTCTAACTAACGCAAACCCTCTACCGCATCCGCCAGAAGAGCGGCGGCCCTATCCTGAGCCAGACCACGCGCCGCCTGACGCATGGCGTCGCGTGCCGCCGCGTCATCGACCAGGTGCAGCAGCTCATCGGCAAAGGCAGAACCGTCGATATCGGCATCGGCGCAGAGCACGCCGGCCCCGGCGTCGACCAGATAACGGGCATTGGTGGTTTGGTGGTCGGCCGTCGCATGCGGGTACGGCACGAGCACCGAAGGCACGGCGAGCGCAGCGATCTCGGCCACGCTCGATGCGCCCGAACGCGATAGCACCAAATCGGCAGCAGCCAGCATGTCGCCCATGTTGTCGATGTAAGGCTGGACGCGGTAACGCTTCGCCTCCTCGGGCGTCAGCGCCAAAGCGCGCTCGGTCTCCTCAAAGCCGTCGGCACCCGTCGAATGCAACACATAGAGGTTCTTGCGCGAAAGCAGCTCGTTTTTGAGCGAAGCCACGCGCTCGTTGAGGTGCTGGGCGCCAAGTGAACCGCCAAAGACGAGCAGCAGCGTAGCGTCCTCGGGAACGCCAAGTGCCTTGCGGCCGCGAGCGCGATCGCCCTCGATCACCGAGCGACGTACGGGGTTGCCGGTCATGAGCACGTGGTCAGGGTCACCTTCGCGCTCAAAGACCGAACGCGCTGCCGGCACCGAGATGCACACGCGGGCGGCGTGGGAGTTCATCATCTTGTTGGCCAGGCCCGGAACAGAGTTCTGCTCATGCAGCAGATACGGAACGCCTGCGCCCTTGCACCACCCCAGCAACGGAACCTCGACATAGGCACCAAAACCGATGGCGGCATCGGGCTTGCCGACCTTTGAGAAATGACTGGCGAGCGCACGCTTGGCCTTGTTGACACGCCACAGCGAGGTCAGCGCCGTCCAAGGACGGGAGCGGTCGAAGCCCGTAACCGTAATGGGCACAAAATCAAACCCAGCCTCGGGGACCAGACGACCCTCGAGCTTGCGCGACTGGCCCACGAACACAACGTGGTGGCCACGGTCACGCAGCTCTTCGGCCAAGGCGAGCGCGGGGTTGATATGCCCTGCCGTGCCGCCGGCTGCAATAGCAACGGTCATCTTATCGGTCATGGTAGTCCCTTCGTACACGCGGTCCCTGGTCGTCGGTGCGCAAACGCGCCGACGGGTCCGAGTTCAAATCGATTCGATTATATCCGCCGCCCGCGCTGCGAGGGCTGGGGCGCTGCGGACGACCTTGCGGAGCCGTTCGCGGGCGTGGACGGGCTGCCGGCTCGGTCGCAGAGCCATCCAGAACGGTAAAGCCGTTACGCGAAGATCGCTCGCCGCGCACGTGGGGCACGCCGGCGGTACTCTCATCCATAACGGCAAAGCTCTCGCGGCGACGGTCGTACTCATCGCGACGGGCGCTCTCGTACGAAACGCGCAGGATCAGACCGGCAAGCATAAGCGACACAATAATCGACGAACCGCCGTAGCTAATAAACGGCAGCGGTTTGCCCGTCATGGGAAACACGTTGAGGATGCCCAACGCGTTAATCAAAAACTGCACCGCGAGAATGACCGCGGAGCCAGACGCCATAAGCGCGCCCCGACGATCGGTCGCCTGCTCGGCAATGCGAAACGCCGAGTAGATCAACATCGCAAACACCAAGAAGAACAGCACGGTTCCGACAAAACCGACCTCCTCGCCAATGATGGCCAGGATGTAGTCATTGTGCGCCTCGGGCAGATACGAGTACTTCATGGTTGAGTTGCCGATGCCACGGCCGAACAGACCGCCCGAGGCAAAGGCCATGATGGCAAGCGTGGCCTGATAGCCGTCACCATACTCGTCGGCCCAAGGGTTCAAGGCAACCTGAATACGCACCATACGGTACGGCTCTGCGACAAGCGCAATCACGATCACGAGAATGCCGAAGATTAGCACGCCGATGATAAATCTGGGGTCGAGACCCGCAAACAACGCCATGCACATGAGGGTCAACAGGATGATCAGGACAGTACCGAAATCGGGCTGGATAAAGATCAGAAAGAGCGAAATGCCCAGGTAGATGCCCATCTTGCAAAGAAATTCGTTGATGTTGCCACCGGGCGAAAAGAAGCGGTCGAGCATGATGGCCGAATACGCAATGGCAAATGGCTTTAAAAACTCGGAAGGCTGGAACTGAATACCGGCGATGTTGAGCCAGCGCGTGGCGCCACGGCTGCCGCTGCCCACTAAGAACACCAGAAGCAGTAGCCCTATCATGCCGATAAGGAAGATCCTGAGCACATCCTCCCCAAACCAGCTGTCCGGCAAAACGCGCACGATGGCAATCAGCGCTAGAACACCGACCACGACAAACGCAGCCTGTCGACCCAGAAAAAACGTCGCCGAGCCATTCTCGTGCAGCGCCTCGACCGAAGACGCCGAGTACACCATCAGCAGGCCAAAGCACACCAAGGTAAACAAGCAGGCCATGAATATCAAACGGGGGCGCATGATACGGGCGGGAACGCCGGCAATATAGCGTTCGCTAAACGACTGCCCGCCGCGGCCGGAACGCGGTGTTATGCGCCGCGAGGAAGCACGGTCCGAGTCGGGCCTCCTCATACCTTGTCGGGGGCTCTCCTCTCTCACCGCAACCCCTATTCCATTTGTGATTTCGCTGTAGCGGCAAGCTGGGCCACGTAGTCCTTAAACACGCGGCCGCGCTCCTCATAGCCCGAGAACTCATCGAACGAAGAGCAGGCAGGAGATAGTAAGATCACGTCACCACGGCTCGACAGCGAACGGGCGACGTCCACGGCGTCGCGTAGGTCATCCGCCTGGGCGATATCCACATCGCCATCGACATCGGCCTCGTCCATAGCGGCGGTGAAGCGCTCACGCGCATCGCCAAAGCAGACGACCGAGCGCACGTTGTCCATAACGACGTGCGCGAAGTCCGTGAGCGGCGTGCCCTTATCGTGGCCGCCGAGCAGCAAGATCACATCGTCATCGGGAAATGCCGTCAGTGCCTTCTCGACCGCATCGGTGTTGGTCGCCTTGGAATCGTTGACGTAGCGCACGCCGTCAATCTCGCCACACGGCTCCACGCGGTGCTCGAGCGGCTGGAACGAGGCCAGGCCGCGGCAGACACCATCGACATCGGCACCGACTGCCAGGGCAGCCGTGGCAGCGCACAGGGCATTGATAACATTGTGATGGCCCGAGATCTTGAGCTCGGATGTAGCGATGAGCGGGGTCTCGACGCCCTTCAGGCGCACGACCATCTTGCCGTCGCGCACAAAGGCGGCATCCTCGCCCTCGGGCTCGTCAAAAGCGACCTTGCAGATGCGACGACCCGGCGTGTAGATGTACTCATCGAACTCGTGAATGCCGGCGTCTTCGACGTCGACAACCGCCAGATCGTCATCGACCATATTGTCAAACAGTTTGACCTTGGTAAGCGCGTAGTTCTTATGGCTCTTATGCCAGCCCAAGTGGTCGGGAGTGATGTTGAGCAGCACCGCCACGCGCGGGTGGAGCTCGGTGGTCGTAGCAATCTGATAGCTCGAGAGCTCAGCCACAAACCACTCGTTGTGGGCTCGGCCGTCAATCTCGTTGACCGGCGGCTCGCCGATGTTGCCGACAGCTACGCTGGCCTCGCCGGCAGCCTTGAGCAGATAATCAGTCAGCGACGTGGTGGTCGTCTTGCCGTTGGTGCCCGTGATGGCAATCCAGTTATCGGGCGACAGGCGATAGGCAAACTCGGGCTCACCCATAATCTGGGCGGCATGCTCGCGCCCGGCCTTAAAGAAGCCCGAGAACTCCGAGATGCCCGGGCACGTCACGCATACGTCATAGGCGCCCTCGACCTGTTCGGTCCCATAGACAAACGACGCACCAGCAGCCTCGAGCGCACGCGTGGCGTCATTGGGCTCAGAGGTGCCGCCGCCATACACGGTAACGGCACTTACGCGCTCGGGATGTGCCAGCGCCCAGCGGGCGACATCGAGACCGGATTTGCCCTGACCCAAAACGAGCAGGCTAAAGACATCAGCAAGAGGCATGAAAGACCACTATCCCAACTGGAAGAACAAAGCAAGGCCAACGGCACCAAAGGCCGCAGCGATAATCCAAAAACGGATGACGACCTTGGTCTCGGCCCAGCCCTTCTTTTCGAAATGATGATGGATGGGCGCCATAAGGAAGACGCGCTTGTGCGTAAAGTGGAAGTAGACAACCTGAATCATGACCGACAGGGTCTCAACGATAAACAGGCCGCCGATGATGAGGGAGACGACCTCGGTGTTGGTCATGATGGACGTGCAGGCAAACGCTGCGCCCAGGGCAAGCGAGCCAGTATCGCCCATAAAGATGCTCGCCGGATAGCAATTGAACCACAGAAAGCCCAAGCAGGCACCGGCACACGCGGTGCAGAAGATGGACAGGTTCACGTCTCCGTGCAAAAACGCCATGGCAGCCATGGCGAGCATGGCGATCATGGAGGTGCCGCCAGCAAGACCGTCAAGGCCATCGGTCAGGTTCACGGCATTAGAAAGACCGGCGATCATCAGCCAGCAAAAGACAATGTAGAGCCACGGGAACGAAAGGCCGCAGATGGTGGTCGAAAGAACACCGAGGTCAATCGTCAGGCCGCCGGGAAAACGAATCTCGGGGGCGACGCCGCACCAGTTGACGGCAAGTACCGTAAAGGTGACACAGATAATGGTTAGGCCGATCATCTTGGCATGAGGCGTCAGACCGAGCGAGCGCCCATGCGTAACGGAGGTCAGGTCGTCGATCAGGCCCAGCACGCCGGTCGCCAGCGTGGCGAGCAGCACGAGCACGAGCTCGGTGGTGAGCTTGCCCATCAGCAGGCAGGTCAGCGAGATCGCGACGAGGATGACAACGCCACCCATGGTGGGCGTTCCCTGCTTAACCAAATGACGCTTGGGGCCGTCGGCACGAACCTGCTGGCCGATACCCTCGACCTTGAGCAGCTTGATCCACCACGGCATGAGCAGCAGCGCAATGGCAGCGGCGATGCCAAGCCCCAAAAAAGCCTGATACGTTGGATACGAGGGATTGCCGAACATGGGCTAGCACACACCTTCCACAAAGCGGTCGAGCTCAACAAAACGGGAACCCTTGACCAGTACAACATCATGTTTTTCAAGCGCGCCGCCCATGCGGTCGAGCACCTGCTGATAATCGGAGAACACCTGGATGCGGTCCTCGTCCATGCCCATCATACGCGCGGCATCGGCCATAAGCTGGGCCAGCTCACCACCCACGCACGCCAGCATGTCGAGCTTCTTGGCGGCGGCATAAGCGCCCACGAGCTCATGCATGCGAGGAGCCTCATCGCCCATCTCGCCCATCTCGCCCAGGATCGCCATGCGAGACCCCATGCACGAAAGCGAGCACAGCAGATCGAGGCCAGCAGCCATGGATTCGGCACTGGCGTTATAGGAATCGTCGATGACGCGGGCACCGCTCTTGGCGCGCTTGATCTCTTGGCGGTGACCGGTAATCGTGAGGCCCCTAAAGGCAGCATCGATCTGCTCGGGCGTCACGCCCAGGCGATAGGCAACCGCGGCGGCCTTAACGGCATTAGGAACGGACTGCACGCCGGGGATGGCAAGCATGGTATCGATTGTCTCGCCCTGACCAAAATCGAGCGTAAAGACCGGACGGCCCTCGTCATCAACACGAATGTCGCGGGCACGGACCTCATCATCGTCCGAGACGCCGGCCAGCATCACGTCGATACCAGCAGGCTGGGCGAACGTATCGCGAATGAACGGCGTAAAGTCGTCCTCGCCGCCCAAAACCAGCAGCGGCAAGAAGTCGCCGGCGGCGCACATGCCCTGGACAATCTCGGCCTTAGCGCGGGCGATGTTCTCGCGGCTACCCAAAATGCCGATATGAGAGGTACCAATCTTGCTCACGATGGCAAGGTTGGGATTGGCGGACTGGGACAGGCGCTCGATCTCGTGGAAATGGTTCATGCCCATCTCGAGCACCAGGACCTCGGTATCGGCCGGAGCGGAAAGCACCGTGAGCGGCATGCCGATCAGGTTATTGAAATTGCCCTTGGTGGCCCAGACACGATAGCGCTTGGCGAGCACAGCGGCGAGCACGTCCTTGGTCGTCGTCTTGCCGATGGAACCGGTAATACCAACGACCAGGCAGCCAAGCTCAAGGCGATACGCGTGCGCCAAACGCAGCAGAAACTCCTCGGGATCATCGGTCAGCAAGATGGCACAGCCCCTGTCCTGCGCCAGCGAGACCAGCTCGGCCTCGGGCTCGCGCGTCATCACGACGGCGCCGGCACCCAACTGGACGGCACGGGAAGCAAAATCATTGCCGTCGACGTTTTCACCGGGAAAGGCGACGAAAATCGTCCCTTCCTCGACCTGGCGCGAGTCGATAACACACCCGCGGCATACCCGATCGGCTTCTCCCGTCACGGTTCGGGCCCCTGTTGCGGCCGCGAGGTTGTTGACGGCGATCTCTATCATTGCAGCTCCCCTGTAAACCTAATAATGCTATCGGCGTATTGTATCCCAGCGTCGCGCATGCGTGGTGCAGGGCATGTGAACACCCCTCATATGGGACAACAAACCACGCCCCAAAGATTGTAACCCCCTACCTCGTGTGTGGGATACCCAACACGTCGAGCGCGTTGGCCATAATAGACTGGAACGGCACCGCAGCGGCATCTGAGCCGCTCGGCGTTCCGTCGAGCGTGATATAGCACAGCACCTTGGGCGATTGTGCCGGCGCAAAGCCCATAAAGGACGACATGTAGTTCTCCTTAAGGTAGCCGCCGTTCTCGTCGGCACGTTCGGCCGTGCCGGTCTTGCCCGCCACGTCATAGCCGTCAACCGCGCCGCCAACGCCCGTTCCCTCGGACACGACCGTCTGCATGCACGATGTCACCTGGGATGCGGCGTCCTCCGAAATCGCGCGGTCACCTTCGCCCCAGTCCTTCTCGTCGCCTTTGCTGGACTTATAGAAGTGCGGGGTCATCATCACGCCGCCGTTGGCGATGCCGCCCACGGCACGTGCGACCTCAATCGGCGAGACAGACAGCGCCTGTCCAAAGCTCATCGAGCCCAGCGTGGCGCCGTCATACTGGTCACGCTCCTTGACGATGCCCAGGCTCTCGCCCGGAAAATCGACACCCGAGCTGTGACCGATGCCCCACTTGTCCACATAGGCGGCAAAGTCGTCGGCACCGATCTTGCGCCCCACCAGGACAAAGCCCACGTTGGACGAACGGCGCATCATCTCGCGCACATCCATGGTCATGGCATAGTCGCGCTTGTCGGCATCGGTGACGGTATCGTCGCCCACCTTGATGCTCGCCGGCACCTCAAACGACGTACTCGATCGCACGACGCCCAAGTCGAAGCCGGCGCCCGCCACGAGTGTCTTAAAGACCGAGCCGGGCTCGTAGGCGTCGGTAACCAGGCGCAGGTTCATATCTTCGGTCTTGGCGTTTTCCAAATCGGTCTGGTCGTAGGTCGGATACGAGCAGGCGGCGAGAATTTCGCCGGTCGTGGGGTCGGTGACCAAAGCCGAGCCGTTCTTGGCCTTTGTCTTCTCGACAGCCTCTGCCAGAGCGTCCTCAGCCGCACGCTGGATATTGACATCGAGCGTCGTCACGATATCAACGCCGTCGACCGCAGCCACCTTTTTATAGGCACCGCCTGCGATATAGCTGCCGTCCCTCGCGCGCTCGCGCACGAGAGAACCGTTCGTGCCGGTCAGAAGTTTGTTGTATTGCTTTTCGAGACCCGTCAAGCCGTCGTTGTCTACATTCACTACACCCAGCACCTGCGATGCCAGATTGCCGTATGGATATACGCGCTTCATGGCCTGCTCAAAAAGCACGCCGGGCAGGTTCTTCTTCTCCAGCGCCGCAGCATCGTCTTCGTCCACCTGGCGCTTGATATACACCCAGGTTCCATCGGACTCAACGAGCTTACGGCAGGTCTTTTTATCGATTCCAGTTGCCTTGACCAGCGCCGACACCGTCTTGTCAACATCCTCGACAAGCTGCGGGTTCACGGCGATATTGCGACATTCGACCGACGACGCCAGCACGTTACCGTTGCGGTCGTAGATGGTGCCGCGTTTGGCATAGAGGGTCTGCGCAAGCAGGCGACGCGCATCGGCACGCTCGCGCAGTTTATCGGCTTCGACAATTTGATAGTCGGCAAGGCGAAAGACGCCCAAGCCCAAGCCAAACCCAATGAATCCCATGACGGCTTTGCGGCGAGGCAGAGGCGTGCCTGTGAGCCATTCGGTCGACGAGCTCTTGCGCGACCTAGTATTATGCACTTGAGGGCCGCCCGAGCCGCGAAGTCGCGACGCCGGGTCGTTGCCACGGGACCGCCCGGCGTTGTAAGATTGCCGACCCGTTCCTTGATAACCAGAACGTCCCCGCGACGAGGGACGTCCAGAACCGCGGCCCCCATCGGAACCGCGGCGATAGTCATTTGTCATACTCAGCTACCGTCTTGCTATTGAGCGGCCGCGGTCGCGTTGGCGCCCGCGGCTGCATCCTGCGTAAAGTCAAGTGTAACGCTCTCGCTGGGCTCCACCATGCCATAAGCGCCCGCAAGGTCGCGAATGCGCGTGTCGGCGCCATAGACCGAATGCATGACCTCCAGGTCGGAGCTCTCATCGGTCGCCTTTTCGAGCGTGTTGGTAAGCTCGGCGTTGCTGTTGAGCACCTGGGCCGTAACGCCGGCGAGCGCCACGCGGGCGACGCCGATCGTCATGAAGATAGCCGCAATGATGCAAAACGTTTTAAGAACGCTCATGAAAACCGGGCTTACCGCCTGGTTTGCCTGACGGCCCGCGCCCGTGTAGACATCAAAGCGCGGCGTGCGCTGCTCACGGGGAGCAACGGGGGCCTGCGGCGTCTCACGATAGGCGGGCATGGCGTTCATATCATAGGCGAGTGCTGCGCTTGAAGTGTTGTAGCCCATGATATGCCGCCTCCCATCCCGAGTACGTTGGTAGTATGTTTAAGCTTCGTTTATGGTGCGAGCGGGAGGTCCAATATCGCGCGGTCGCGCCTACAGACGCTGCGCCACGCGGATTTTGGCTGATCTCGCCCGAGGGTTGCGCTCAACCTCATCAGGCTGGGCAACCAGGGGTTTGCGGGTGATGACCTTGAGTATCGGCACGTTGCCGCACACGCACACCGGAATCTCCGGCGGACACGTGCACCCCTGGCTCATCTCCTTAAAGTGGTTCTTTACGATACGGTCCTCGAGCGAGTGATACGAGATGACGCAGATACGTCCGCCCGGGTTGAGCCACCTGGTGGCGGCATCAAGCCCTCGTTCGAGCACATCGAGTTCGTGATTGACCTCGATGCGAATGGCCTGGAAACTTTTCTTGGCCGGGTGTCCGCCATGCCGACGAGCGGCAGCCGGGATACCCGCCTTGATGATCTCGACAAATTGGCCGGTGGTTTCGATCGGTTCTTGCTCGCGGCGGCGCACGATCTCGCGCGCGATCTGCGAGGCGAACTTCTCTTCGCCGTAGACGCGTAGAATCCGGGCGAGGTCGTGTTCGTTATAGGTGTTGATGACCTCAGCTGCGTTTAAGGTGTTATTGCCCGGATCCATCCGCATGTCCAATGGGGCGTCCTCGTTATACGAAAAGCCCCTGCCAGGGATATCGAGTTGCGGTGACGAAACGCCCAAATCGAACAGGAAGCCATCGACCCCGGGCACCTCGGCCGAGCAAAGCAGCTCGTCCAAGTCGCCGAAGTTGCCCTTCAGCAGCTGGTGCGGAACGCCGGGAACCTCGCGGTCCAGACGGGCGCCAGCGGCCTCGAGGGCCATGTCGTCCTGATCGACGCCGAGCAAAAGGCCCGTCTCCCCCACCTGTGCGGCCATCTTTACCGAATGGCCGGCACCGCCAAGGGTGCAATCGCAGACAACGGAGCCGCTCTTTAGCTGCAGCGACTCAAGCACTTCGCCGAGCATGACAGGTTCATGCCGATATTCTTGTGTCAAGATCCCACGCTCCATCCGTTACCCGTGCCTTGCCCTTACGAGAAGAAGAGGTCCAGCAGGGCCTCATCGTCATCGTCCTCATCGGCCGCGGCGCGATCCCAAACCTCAAGGTGGTCGTAGTTGCCCACAACCGTGACCTCGCGGTCGAGGTTCGCCTGCTTGCGGAGAGACTCGGAAAGACCGATACGACCGGCGCTGTCCACATCCATCGACGTGGTGCGCTTGTTGATCGCCCTCATGAGCTTCTGGTCGTTAATGTCACGCGGGTTAAAACCCTCGTGGCCCTCACGACCCGCGAAGAGTCCTTCGACCCACTTATCGAAGGCCTCGGCAGAGAACACGTACAGAGCATCGACATCCAGGGCTTTGAACACGCGAACGTGCTCTCCAAGCTCCTCGCGAAGGGGTGCAGGCAGGGACAGACGACCTTTTGCATCGAGATTGCGCTCGTATGCACCAGTCATTCCCATGTGCGCCCTCCCCTCGGTTACTCAGATGGCACGTACGCGGGGAACCACCCCGCCTGTCGACGTCATCAATAATATGGGGAACCGCCCCATTTTTCAACACCTTTCCCCACCCCTTCC
>CAJMNK010000029.1 GCA_905214905.1 uncultured bacterium
CGGAGAGCACTTAATGTGCTCTCCGTGCGAGCCAGGACTGTCCGAGCAGGCGACCTTATATATTTGCCCTCCCCGGGGCTCCTCGCCCGAACCCCTCAGCTAGTTCTTCAGCGAGTTCAGTGGTGCCGGGAAGCGTCCACCGCGGTGGGCAAGCACAGTGCCGGCGTTGGGGTTCACCGGCATGATGGGTGCACGGCCAAACAGGCCGCCGTACTCGACGCAGTCGCCCACGCCCTTGCCGATGGCAGGAATCACGCGGACGGCCGTGGTCTTGTTGTTGATGACGCCGATGGCCATCTCGTCGGCGATGATGCCGGCGATGGTCTCGACCGGGGTGTCGCCGGGGATGGCGATCATGTCCAGGCCAACGGAGCACACGCAGGTCATGGCCTCGAGCTTCTCGAGCGAAAGCGCACCGGCTTCGACGGCGGCGATCATGCCGGCGTCCTCGGACACGGGGATAAAGGCGCCGGAAAGACCGCCCACGCTGGAGCTGGCCATGACGCCGCCCTTCTTGACGGCATCGTTGAGCATGGCGAGCGCGCAGGTCGTGCCCGGGCCACCGCAGGTGCCCACGCCGATGATCTCGAGGATGCGCGCGACGGAGTCGCCGATGGCAGGCGTGGGAGCCAGCGACAGGTCGACAATGCCCTTCTCGACACCCAGACGATGGGCGGCCTCGCGGCTCATGAGCTCGCCGGCACGGGTGATCTTAAAGGCGGTCTGCTTAATCTTTTCGGCGACTTCCATCATCGAGGCGGAATCGGGCAGCGTCTCCAGGGCTGCGGCCATAACGCCGGGACCCGAGACGCCTACGTTGATGACGGCGTCGGCCTCGCCACCGCCGTGGACGGCGCCCGCCATAAACGGGGAGTCCTCGACCATGTTGGCAAAGCAGACAAACTTGGAAGCGCCGACGGAATCCTGGTCGGCCGTGAGTTTAGCGGCATCGATGATGGTCTGGGCGGCCATGAGCACGGCATCCATGTTGATACCGGCGCGCAGGCTGGCGACGTTGACGCTGGAGCAGACGCGGCTCGTGGTGGCGAGTGCCTGGGGGATGGACTGGATAACGCGGCGATCGGCGTCGCCGATGCCCTTCTGGACGAGTGCGGAGAAGCCGCCCAGGTAATCGATGCCGAGTGTCTCGGCCGCGCGGTCGAGGGCGTGCGCGATGGGGGTGAGGTCCTCATCCTTGCAGCACGCGGCGATCTGCGCCACCGGGGTGACGGAAACGCGCTTGTTGACGATGGGGATACCGTACTCGCGCTCGAGGTTCTCGGCGGTCTCGACCAGATGCTCAGCCGTGTGCGTCACGTGGTCGTAGATCTTCGTGCACATGCGGTCGAGGTTCTCGTCGCCGCAACCCATGAGCGAAACACCCATGGTGATGGTCCTGATGTCGAGGTTCTGCTCCTCAACCATGCCGCGGGTTTCCGCGATTTCTGCGGGCGTGATCGCCATCCTTGCGCTCCTATCTGCCAAAACGAGCATAATCTTATCTATTCTAACGTGCCGCACGTGCCAAGTGGCGCATGCGGCACGTTTTGGTGCTCGGTTGTTTCCGTTGTGTTACTGCCCAAAGACCTCTTCGGCGATGCGCGCGCTTTCGGCGGCATCCTTGGCGTAGTAGTCCGCGCCGATCTGCTTGGCGTATTCGGGGGTGAGCACGGCGCCGCCCACGATGATCTTGACGCCCGGCACCTCGGCATGAAGCAGCTTGATGGTCTCTTCCATGGCGACGACCGTGGTAGTCATAAGCGCCGAGAGGCCGACGAGCTTAATGTCACGCTCCTTGACGGTCTTGAGCACCTCCTGCGGATCGACGTCGCGACCCAGATCAAAGACGGTGTAGCCGTAGTTGTCGAGCAGCATCTTGACGATGTTCTTACCGATGTCGTGGATATCGCCCTTAACGGTGGCCACGCAGATCTTGCCCTTGTCGGCAATCTCGCCGGCGGGCATCAGGCGCTTGATGGTGTCGAAGCCCACACGCGCGGCTTCGGCCGAGGCCATAAGCTGCGGCAAGAAGAACTTGCCCTGGTCAAAGAGGACGCCAACTTCGTCGAGGGCGGGGATAAAGTGATTGTTGATGAGGTCCATGGCGTCGTGGTCTGCCAGCAGACGCTCGGTCTCGGCAGCGATCTCGCCTTTGCGGCCCGAGACGACCATGCGACGAATCGGGTCGTCGTTGCCGTCGGTGCCGGCGGTGCCAGCAGCGGGCGCGGCATCACTCGATGCGGCCTGAGCTGCTGCCGGGTTGGCGGCGATCTTATACGGATCGGTCCAACCGGCATAGCGCTCGATGTATCCGGTCGAGCCCTCGTCCTCAACGCTCAGGACGCGATAGCTGTAGACGGTATCCATAAAGCGCTTGGAGCCCGGGTTCATGATGGGGGCGTCCAGGCCCGCGCCAAAAGCGGCGGCCAAAAAGACCGAGCCCAGCAGCGGGCGGGCAGGCAGGCCAAAGCTGATGTTCGACACGCCGAGCGCGCATTTGACGCCCAGACGCTCCTTGCACAGGGACATGGCGCGTAGGATCTGCTCGGCCTGGCGTTGATTGGTCGAGGCGGTCATGACCAGGCAGTCGATGAGGATACGGTCCGGGCCGATGCCGTAGCGGGCGGCCTCGGCCACGATGCGTTCGGCGATGGCAAAGCGGGCCTCGGCGGTATCGGGGATGCCGCCTTCGTCGAGCGTAAGGCCGACGACGTTGGTTCCATAGTGGGCGACCAGCGGAAAGATCTCATCCATGATCTGCTGCTTGCCATTGACCGAGTTGATGATGGGCTTGCCGGCGTAGCGGCGTACGGCGGCCTCGACGGCGGCGGGGTCGGTGGAGTCGATCTGCAGCGGCAGCAGCGTGGAGCCTTGGAGCTGCTCGGTCGCTTGCTGGATGACCTTGACCTCGTCGATCTCGGGCAGGCCCACGTTGACGTCCAGGATGTCGGCGCCCTGTTCTTGCTGGCTGATGCCCTGGCTCACGACGTAGTCCAGGTCGCCGTCGCGCAGGGCCTGCTGCAGGCGCTTTTTGCCGGTGGGATTGATGCGCTCGCCGATGACGGCAATCTTGTGGCCGTCGCAGGGAAGGTCCACCACAGTCTGGGCACTTGTGACCGACATGCTGGGCTTGCGGTGGCGCGGACTGGGCGTGTGGTTATCGATAAGCGTGCGCAAGGCGGCCATGTGCGCCGGCGTGGTGCCGCAGCAGCCGCCCACGACGCTCACGCCGTCCTCAATCATGCCGGCGACGGCTTTGGCGTATTCGGGGGCCTGGATGTCAAAGACGGTATTACCGTCGTCGTCCACGTGGGGCAGTCCCGCATTGGCCTGCACCATAACGGGTTTGTCCGTAACGGTGAGCATACGTGCGGCGAGCCCTCGGAGCTCGGCCGGTCCCTGGCTGCAGTTGATGCCCAAAACGTCGGCGCCGATGGCGTCGAGCGTGATGGCGGCCACCTCGGGACTCGTGCCCAGGAACGTGCGACCGTCTTCCTCAAAGGTCATGGTGGCAAAGACGGACAGGTCGGAGTTCTCGCGGCAGGCGAGGACGGCCGCCTTGATCTCGGCAAGGTCGGTCATGGTCTCGATAATAAAGAGGTCCACACCCGCGGCGACGCCGGCGCGCACTTCCTCGGCAAAGAGGTCGTAGGCCTCGTCGAAGCTCAGGGTACCCAGGGGGCGCAGCAGCGCGCCGATGGGGCCGATATCGCCGGCGACGTAGTGGGCACCGGCTGCGCGGGCGCAGGCGACAGCGGCGGCAAAGACATCTGCCACGGTGGCGGTACCGTCGAGCTTGTGGGCGTTGGCACCAAAGGTGTTGGCGGTGATCACGTCGCAGCCGGCCTCGACGTACTGTCGCTGAATGTCGGTAATGACCTGGGGCTCCTCAAAGTTGAGCAGCTCGGGCAGGGCGCCCGCCTTCATGCCAGCGGCCTGCAACATGGTGCCCATGCCGCCGTCAAACAGCAGGTGCCCGGTGCCCTTGATGGCGGCGCGCAGACGATCGTCCTTAATGCGAAGGTCGTCGATCGTGCGCGTCTTGTATGCAGCCCCGTTGCGGCGCGCAGCATCAACAGGCGCCGCCAGCGCGGCACCGTCCAGATCATGAGTGATAAGCGGAGTAAACATCGATGGCTCCTAATGGCTGGAATAGCAGGTGGTGTGGGCGGCGCGGAAGCGGCAGTGCTCACGCATGCGGCAGATATTGCAGGTGGGGCGGCTCTGGGCGTCGTGGACTTCGCCGTCAAACAGACCAATCACCGCGGTCACGCTCTTGGTGGGCATGAGCAGGCTGGTCGGCGTGACGGTAAGCCCGATGAGCCGCGTGGCGTTGAGCGCATTCACGATTGAGCGCTGGGCCGTAAGCGGGCAGTCGCCATAGCCGGGACTGAAGCGCCAGTTACCGGCGAGTCCGTGTGCGGCGGCCGCAGCCTTGACCTGCTGGTCCATCTGCTCGACGGCGGCTTCTACATAGGCAGAGCATGCGGCGTCGAGCACGGCTCCCTCCAGGGGCTGCTGGGCTCCCGTGGTGCGCAGACGACGCTCGGCGTCCATGCCGAGTGTGCATGCCATGAGCGCGGCAAAGCGGGCGTCTTTGAGATGTCGATAGATGTCGCGACCGCGCAGCTCAACGTTGGTGCCGACCAAGCGAATGCAAGGCTCTCCCTGCTCGTCCACGCCCATGGCATCGATGGCAAATGCGCGGCGCACGCCACGGGGCTCAATGTCCAGTTCCAGACGCTCAACGACAAGCTCAATACGCTGCGACAGCTCGGGCTCAATCTGCTGACCGCCGTAGCCCAGATAGCGCAGCATCTCGGCACGATCGACGCGGGGATGGTGGGCATCATCGATACGATAAAGCGCCGGCGACGCAAGGTCGGCCGGCACTTCGACAGCGGTTGTATCGATGTGCGGTTTTTCCATTACCCCAAGCGCTCCATAATGGTCGCGGCGATTGCAGGACGGTTCATAGTGTACAGGTGCAGACCGGCGGCACCGTGCTCCTTAAGGTCGCAAAGCTGACGGGCGGCATAATCTACACCGGCTGCCTGCAGGCTCTCGGGGTCGTTCTCGTACTTGGCGAGAATCTTGATGACGGGGGAGGGCAGTGACGCGCCGCACATAAAGACCATGCGGCTGATCTGCGACTTGCCCATAAACGGCATGATACCTGCGGTAATGGGCACGGTGATGCCGGCCTTGTCGGCAAGCTCGCGAAAACGATAGAAGCACTCGTTATCAAAGAAGAGCTGCGTCACAAAGAAGCTCGCGCCGGCGTCCTGTTTTTGCTTGAGGTGTTCGACCGAGAGGTTGAGATCCTCGCAGGCAATGTGGCCCTCGGGGTAGGCTGCGGCACCCACGCAAAAGCCGGCGTCGACGAGCTCGGGGATGAGGTCGCGGGCGTAGGCGTAGTCGGAGGCGGGCTTGTCGTCCTCGGTCGCGCCGGCAGGGAGATCGCCACGCAGGGCCAGGATGTTTTCCACGCCGGCGGTGCGGTACTCATCGATCTTGGCGGCGATATCGGCGTGGGTACGGCCCACACAGGTGAGGTGCGCCACCGAGGGCGTATCGAATTCGCTCGTAATCATATGCGCGATGGGGGCGGTGGTGGCGCCGTTGCCCGAGCCGCCAGCCGAGCAGGTGACCGAGACAAAGCTCGGCGAAAGCTTGCACAGATTGCCTGCCACTTCGCGAGCCGTGTCGAGGGTAAGCTCGCCCTTGGGCGGGAACATCTCAAACGAAACGGGTGCAGTGCCCTGGGATGCTGCCTGCTTAAAAACCTCGTCGACGCGCATATCGTGCTCCTTTAGATATTTAGTGCGATGTATTGTAAGGATTCTACAGCACCACTGTGTCACGGTGGAGTTTTACTCGCTATTTAGGGATACCAATCAAAGATGCCTTGCTATCGGCATTCCCTATAACAACGCAGCTCATTGGGTGCGGGGTTATAAAGACTGGTATCTGATGCGAAATACCAGTCAATTTAGCCCCGTCCTAAATTGACTACCCTTAAACCATGCGGGGAGGTCTGCAATTTATACAGTTCATTGGCTGTTAAGGGTGGCAATACTGCCGCGATGCGGTAACCTCATTGATTGGTTTCGCGACAGCAACACAACGGTAATGTCGCGGAAACACGGCGAGCCTAAGCTATGACTCGTTCGTTAGTAATCAACACCGCTTCTCACGCGGTGCCGATACGAAGGGAGTTCCGTATGGCCGATCTTACTGACCGCTTCGGGACCATGGTGTTCTCTGAGGAAGTCATGAAGGACTACCTCCCCAAGGACATTTGGAAGCGCCTTGCCGCAACCCTCGAGGAGGGTGAGCCGCTCGACCTGGATGTGGCCAACGCCGTCGCTCACGCCATGAAGGTTTGGGCCATCTCCAAGGGTGCTACGCACTACGCGCACTGGTTCCAGCCGCTTTCGGGCATTACTTCCGAGAAGCACGATAGCTTCCTCGAGCCCAACCACGACGGCACCGCCATTACCAAGTTTACGGGCAAGAACCTCATCCAGGGCGAGCCGGACGCCTCCAGCTTCCCCAACGGCGGCCTGCGTGCCACCTTCGAGGCCCGTGGCTACACCGCTTGGGATCCCACCAGCCCCGCCTTTATCAAGGACGATGTCCTGTGCATCCCCACAGCTTTCTGCTCCTACACGGGCGAGGCCCTGGACAAGAAGACCCCGCTGCTGCGTTCCATGACCGCGCTCTCGCGTGAGTCCAAGCGCGTTTTGGCGCTGTTTGGTAAGACCCCCAAGAAGGTCGTTCCTTCCGTGGGCGATGAGCAGGAGTACTTCCTGATCAAGAAGGACGCTTACCGCAAGCGCAGGGACCTGGTCATCACCGGTCGCACCCTCTTTGGCGCTGCTCCCTGCAAGGGCCAGGAGCTCGAGGAGCACTACTTTGGCGCTATCCGCCCCACCGTCTCGTCCTATATGAAGGACCTGGACGATGAACTGTGGGCGCTTGGCATTCCTGCCAAGACCAAGCACAACGAGGTCGCTCCCTGCCAGCATGAGCTCGCCCCTGTCTACGGCGAGGTCAACGAGGCCATCGACCAGAATCTGGTCATGATGGAGAAGATGAAGCTCATCGCCTCCCGCCACGACTTGGTCTGCCTGCTGCACGAGAAGCCCTTCGAGGGCATCAACGGTTCGGGCAAGCACAATAACTGGTCGCTTGGCACCGAGTCCGAGAACCTGCTCGACCCGGGCGACACCCCGCTCGACAACCTGCAGTTCATCGTCTTCCTCACCGCGGTGATCGAGGCCGTCGATAACTACCAGGAGCTCCTGCGTGCCTCCGTTGCCTCGGCGGGCAACGATCATCGTCTGGGCGCCAACGAGGCTCCTCCGGCGATTATGTCCATCTTCCTGGGCGACCAGCTCACTGAGGTTGTCGAGAAGATCATCGATGGCAAGGCTTCCGTCCATGCCACGCGCGGCGTGCTCGACTTGGGCGCCGATACCCTGCCCAAACTGATGCAGGACAACACCGACCGCAACCGCACCTCCCCGTTCGCCTTCACCGGCAACAAGTTCGAGTTCCGTGCCTGCGGCTCCGAGCAGAACGTCTCCGACTCCAACCTGGTGCTCGATGCCGCCGTGGCCAAGTCGCTCAAGTCCTTCGCCGACGCACTCGAGGGTACGCCCGAGGATAAGTTCCAGGACGCCGCGCTCGAGTACTGCAAGAAGGTGCTGACCGATCACCAGCGCATCCTGTTCTCCGGCGACGGTTACTCCGACGAGTGGCCCATCGAGGCCGAGAAGCGCGGCCTTGCCAACAACAAGACCACGGCCGACGCTCTTCCCGCCTTTGTTTCCGATAAGGCCATTGCGCTCTTTGAGGAGACGGGCGTCCTGACCAAGGCCGAGGCCCAGTGCCGCTATGACTGCAAGCTCGAGAAGTACAACAAGCTCATGAACATCGAGGCCACCACGATGGTTCGCGAGGCGCGTCGTACCTATCGCCCGGTCATTACCGCCTATGCCACCAAGGTCGCTAAGGGCCTTGAGACTATTCGTGCCGCCGGTGCTGAGGCTGCCATGCAGTGCGAGCAGAACACGCTCAACAAGCTCTGCAACGGTATCACCGCCATCAACGACTCCATCAAGGCGCTCGACGCCGTGCATCAGAAGGCCGAGGCTCTCGATGGCCAGGAGCAGGCCAACGTGTACGCGCACGAGGTCGTTCCCGCTATGGATACGCTGCGTGCTGCCGTGGACGCCATGGAGGAGATCGTGGCCGCCGACTACTGGCCGGTCCCGACCTACGACGACATTCTGTTCTACGTGTAGAACGTAACCGACATATCGTCACGGTATTGAGCCGGGGTCCGCATCGCGTGGGCCCCGGCTTTTTGTTTGCGAAGGACGCTTTGGATCCCGCTTTGCAACTGATTCGCCCACGCAATAAGGGGCCGTGGGCAAAAAACGTCAAATATGAGTACTGTCACAAGCCCTGTAGCATTATCTTTTTGCAAAATATGCAGTGTTACGCAACATATGTCCAAGTACTTAGCTGATAAACGCCTGCAATTCCTCCGCCGTAGGACGCCTTGTGTCCAAATCGCCTTCTGATGGCATGAAATCGCTGTTACTAAATTGGTAACAGTACTCATATTTGCTATTTTTTGTCCACGGGCCCTTGGATGACAGTGTGATTTTATGCCTTCGGGGTTCGAATCCCGGCGCATGGGTAGCAAAAAGCCCGCCGCCGCGAGGGCAACGGGCTTCTCAGATTCAGTGGTGCCCCCAGCGGGATTCGAACCCGCGATATCCACCTTGAAAGGGTGGCGTCCTTGGCCGCTAGACGATGGGGACAGCGGGAAAGAGTATAGCAGACTTTTTTAGCCGTTCACATATCGTTGGCAAACTGAAAAACCACCACAAAGGTGCCTGTCCCCTTTTTGGTGGTTGGGGCGTTAGGGGAGGAGCTTCATGGCGGCGTCGTGGGCGGCGTACTCGTAGGTGTCGTCGAGGGGTTTGAGCGGCAGCAGGGCTGTGGCCTGCGCATCGCCGCGGCGCTCGAGGGCGTGCGCGATCAGCCAGTCGGCGAGTTCGGGGTTCTTGGGCAGTGCCGGCCCGTGTAAGTACGTGCCGATGACTCCCTTGTAGATGAGGCCCTCAAAGCCATCGTCGCCGTTGTTGCCGGTGCCCGTGACGACGGATGTTCCGAGCGGCGTGGCCGCTGTATCGAGCAGGGTGCGGCCGCCGTGGTTCTCGAATCCCACAAAGGGCTCGGGTGCCAGATTGGTTTCGACGGCTACGTTGCCGATCAGGCGGTCGGAGCCGCGTACGGTTTCGGCGGCAATGACCCCCAGACCCTCGATGCGATCCTCGCCCATATAGTACGAACGGCCGAGCAGCTGATAGCTGCCACAGATGGCAAGCAGCGAGCCGCCATCCTCAACATAGGCCGCGACCTTGTCTTTTTGGGCGAGCAGTTCGTGTGCCACGGCTAGCTGGTCGCGGTCGGAGCCGCCGCCCATCATGACGATGTCGGCGTCCGTCAGGTCGAGCACCTCGCCCATACGGACCTCGTCTACACGCGCGGGAATGCCACGCCAGGCGCAACGGCGCTCGAGCGCGATAACATTGCCGCCGTCGCCGTAGAGGTTAAGGGCATCGGGATACAGGTAGACGATGCGCAGCGGGCGCGAAAGCTCGACTGGTGCGATGCCGACAGGAAGGGCGCTGCCGTCGGCACGGGCTACGGCGCGCCCGGCAACAGCG
The DNA here is from genome assembly GCA_905214905.1 of uncultured bacterium. GTDB lineage: Bacteria > Actinomycetota > Coriobacteriia > Coriobacteriales > Coriobacteriaceae > Collinsella. The sequence continues at coordinate 9,750 of CAJMNK010000029.1, forward strand.
TCGGAAGTGGCGCCCTTCAGTCCGTCGAGCTCCTTGACCAGCGGCGGGAAGGCCGTGTAGTTGGCGACGGCGTAGAAGGTGTCATTGGCGGCCTCGTCTGCCACGGCGCCGATCGCCTGCTCGATATCCGAGATGATGGCGGCGTCGATGCCGGCGTACTTCAGGCGTACCTGCATATCGTGCGCGCGCGTACCTCCGACAAAGGCGACAAGCCCTGGGGTATCGGCGATGCGCTCGAAGTCGACGTCGTAGATCCATGAGACATCGTGGCCGTCGGCGTCGTTGTCATTGAGGAAGAAAGCGCAGAGTCTGCCGCCTGCCGTCTTGATGGACTGGATTTGTCGATCGAAGCCTACGGGATTCTTGGCCAGGTTGGCCTTGACGGTGCGGCCGGCGATATCCCAGCGCCCCATACGACCGCCGGCAGGCACATAGGCATCGAGCGTAGGCTGTAGAAGCGCCGTGTTCACGCCCAACTCGTGTGTGGCAAAGAAGGCGGCGGCAACGTTATAGACCATGTACAGACCGTTGTAGCGCGTGGCGATGTGCGTTGCGGGTGCGTCGGTATCGGGTCCAAAGACAAGGTCAAAGCCGTAGCCGTCGCAGCCGAGTTCCACGCCCGTCACGCGACGGACAAGCGCAGGGCGGGCCCAGCCGCACGAGGGGCAATGGTAGGCGCCGAGTTGACCATACTGTACGTAGTCGTACTCCAACGGGGCGTTGCACTGCGAGCAAAAGCGCGAGTCGCTAATGCGGTCGGACTCGGTGCCCGTGGCGCCATCGATGCCAAAGGCAATACTCGCGTTGGGAACGCGCGCGGCAATCGAGGCGCACAGCGGGTCGTCGGCGTTGTAGATGAGCGTCGTTGCCGGCGAAAGCTCCAACGCGTGGGCGATGACCTCCTGGGTGTGATCGATCTCGCCATAGCGATCTAGCTGGTCACGGAACAGGTTGAGCAGCACGAAGTACGTCGGCTTGAGCTTGGGCAGGACGCGCACGGTGTAGAGCTCATCGCATTCAAAAACACCCACGCGCTTGCCGCTGTCAGTGTGCTTAAGGCCGCCGCGGGCCTCGAGCAGGGCACCCACCACACCAGGCTCCATATTGTTGCCGGCACGGTTGCACACCACGGTAGCACCGCTGGCAGCAACGGCGTCGGCGATGAGGTTGGAGGTGGTGGTCTTACCGTTGGTGCCGGTGATCACCACGCTGCGATCGACCAGGCTCGCGAGGTCGCTTAGCAGCTCGGGGTCGATCTTCATGGCGATGCGGCCGGGGAGTACGCCACCCTGGCGCTTGAGGACGGAGCGCAGTCCCCAGCGAGCGATATCGCTCGAGGTGCAGGCAAGAGATGAGCGGAGGTTCATGAAACCGTTCCTAACGTAAACGACATGGTCGGGTCGAGTGCGTCACTAAAATCCATAGCGGCGCGCAAATTCCTGGGCAAGCTGCGACACGTCTTCGCAGGCATTGGCCCAGGGGGCAAAGTCGGGAGTGTCCGAGATAATGCCGTCCGCTTCCCAAACGGCCTGGTGCGAAAGATCCCAGGGATCGCGTGGCTCGGGCCGGCAGGGAAGGTACGGTGTCTGGTACATGGGATTCAGCAAGAAGAACGCGCCGCCCTCGCAGCGGTTGGCGAACTCACGTAGTGCACGCACCGCTGGACGCATCTTGTTTGTTTTGAACAGCAGAATCGTGCGGGCGAGCAGGTACCAAGGAGAGTTTTCGAGTGCGTCTGCCCCCATCTGTTCCTCGAGCTGGTGGGCTAGGGCAAAAAAGCCGTCCTGATCTTCCAAGCGAGCGAGGGCGAGCAGCACGGTGCCTGCGGCTCGGGTGGGATAGCCTTCTGCCTTAAGGACGCGGCGGGCGTAGTCGGCGGCAGCACGGTAGCGAGCGCTCGCCATGCACAGCTGCGAGATAGCCTCGAGCGTGTGGAGCCACCCGATAAGAGCCGGCTCGTTCACGGTGAGATCTGCCGCTGTCACGCCGTCCGTCAAAACCTTGTTGGCCCAGTAGTGTGGGGCCTCCATATCGAACCCGGGCACGCTTTGCCGCAGGTAATCGGCCGTGGTCACCTCGAGCTTCATCAGGTCGCCCAGGCAGGCGTCAACGGGCGTGTCGGCCAGGATGATGGCGAGCAGCTGCGCGTCGACGGCCAGTGCATCGACGCGGACAATCTTGAGCAGCTCATCGCGCATGTCGTCGAACAGGCGATTGCGCGTCTGCTCGAACTCCTCGTCGCTGCCCATGTCCTCGATGCGATGGAGCTCGTCGAGCAGGTGGCGATGAACACCGGCATAGGACAGCAGCGCCTGGGCATGCTCGGACTGCGCATACTTTTGGGGATTCGCGCTCATGTCGTTATGGACAAGCTCGCGTGCTGCATCGGTGAGCTCGGGGTGCGACGCCAGATAGGTGCGCTCCAGGTAGGCGGGGATGTAGACGCTCGGATCCATTAGAGGTCTCCTCCCTTAAATGGAAGCCCCTGCTCGGCTGCGCGCAGGATGCGCTCGTCGATCTGGGAACGCACGATGTCGTTGGTGGCGACCCAGGCGGCAAAGCTGGCGTTGTCGGGAGCGCCCAGGCCCTCCTGCAGTACCGGCGTCGCCTCGGACAGTGCAAGGACGAGCTCGTCGGTGGAGCCTGCACCCACGTTGACGCGGGCATAGACGCCATCGGGAAACTCGGTTTGGAAGTAGAGCGCCTCGGCCGCGTGCGGACACGAGCGCGCAAGGATACGCAGGTAGTGCTCGGCGCCCTCGTAGTCCAGCTCGCGCCAGGCTGCGCTCATCAGTGCGATGAGCGTCCACGGGTCCAAGTCGCGCTCCGCATCTTTGGGGCGGCGGCGCAGCGGGGTATTCGCGAGATAGGGTACGGAGTGGGCGGAGCGAAATCTTTTGAGCTCCTCGGCGGGGTATTCGAGCTTTGCCATGGCGAGCATCGCGGTGTGGCGGACGCCGGCCGGATCGTTGGGGGCAAAGTCGAGGCTGCGGTTTGCGGCTTCGAGCGACATGCGATAGCGGCCGCTAATGAGGGCGCGCGATGCCAAGGCGGCAAGCCAGCGCAGATAGGGGCGGCACGTAAGGTCGCCTGCGGCCTCGCGCTCGTAGGGGTCCTGCGCCGAGGCGATCTTGAGCGCCAGATCGTGCTCCACCTCGTCGCACTTGGACACCAGATACTGCACGTATTCCTCGTTGGATTCGGCGGTGAGCGCCGTCAGCATGCGCTGGGCATCCCAGTTGGCCGGATCGAGTGCGGCTGCCTCGCGGAGCATGTTCTCGGCAGCTGCCTCTTCCTGCTCTGCCTGGGTATCGTCAGGGATAAAGGGAATGCGGTAATCGACGGCCTCGACCACCTTGGCAATGAGGTGCCCGGCGCGGTCGCGGTCGTGCACGATGAGCGGTGCGGGGTTGCGGGTGAATTGTTCCATCAGACGCTCTACGGCGGCACCGTCGGTGAGCGGGATATTGTCGCGGCGCAAGGCCTCAAGAACGAGGCGATGGCAATCCTCTTGAATGGGATCGAATGCCATGGGGCCTCCTTTGCTGCGGTTAGGGTTCAAATGTCTCTATATAAGGTTCTAGTTTACCCGCATGTGGCACACCGGGGGTGCCGCACTTGGACATGCACCTTTGCACCACGAAGACGGATGTCGCACAAATGTCGGCACCTTGGACGACTGAGTGGTATCACGGTGCCGCAAACGGTCGATTTTTGGCGGCGAACGGGGCGCATTTTGGAGGGGCACCGTCCTGCCCGGGATATGTGGTCAACCTTGATAAAACGTTTGCCCAGCTTGGGAGTATGAATGCCCCACAAGGGTCTTCAGGGATAGAAAAAACGTTTCATCATTGTCGGCTTTAGGTGAATAACTGACCAACCAGAACGGTAGAATAGTGTTTGTCTGAGCGTTGAGACGTTTAGACGTCGCGCATTGTCATCGCCGGCAACGCGCAAAACGGTCCTAACGGAGCCAATTGGGTGCTCCGTTATATACGCAAGTCTAAGAGGGGCTTGTTTAGGAGGCACAGTATGGGACGTTTTACCAATCCTCGCGATCTGTACTTTGGTGAGGGCGCTCGCCACGAGGTGAAGAACCTCAAGGGCAAGAAGGCCATCATCGTTTCTGGCGGCAGCTCTATGCGCCGCGGCGGGTTCCTGCAGGACGTCGAGAACGACCTTAAGGAAGGCGGTTTCGAGGTCAAGCTGTTCGAGGGCGTCGAGTCCGACCCGTCCATCGAGACGGTCATGAAGGGCGCCGAGGCCATGCGCGAGTTCGAGCCCGACTGGATTATCGCCATCGGTGGCGGCTCGCCCATCGATGCCGCTAAGGCCATGTGGGTCTTCTACGAGTATCCCGAGGAGTCCTTCGATAACATCATCCAGCCGTTCAGCTTCCCGGAGCTGCGTCAGAAGGCTCATTTCTGCGCCATCTCCTCTACCTCCGGCACCGCTACCGAGGTCACCGCGTTCTCCGTCATTACCGACTACGCCAAGGGCATCAAGTACCCGCTGGCCGACTTCAACATCACCCCTGATGTCGCCATCGTCGACCCCGAGCTCACCTACACCATGCCCGCCAAGCTGTGCGCTCACACCGGCATGGATGCTCTGACCCACTGCATGGAGGCCTACGTTTCCACCTGCGCCTCTATGTTCACCGACGCCAACGCCCTGCACGGCATCCGCGAGATCGTCGAGTGGCTGCCCAAGTCCTATGCTGGCGACCATGAGGCCCGTCAGCACATGCACGAGGCTCAGTGCATCGCCGGTATCGCCTTCTCCTCGGGCCTGCTCGGCATCGTTCACTCCATGGCTCACAAGACCGGTGCTGCCTTCGAGAACGGCCACATCATCCACGGTGCCGCTAACGCCATGTATCTGGGCAAGGTTATCCAGTGGAACTCCAAGGACCCGCGTGCTGCTGAGCGTTACGCTTACGTGGCCAAGGAGATCCTGCACCTTCCCGGCGAGACCAACGAGGAGCTCATCGCTGCGCTCGTCCAGAAGATTCGCGACCTCAATGACCAGCTCAACATTCCGCAGTCCATCAAGGATTACGCGAATGGTGGCGTGAAGGTCGACGCCGAGAACCCGCAGATGGTTTCCGAGGAGGAGTTCCTCGCCAAGCTGCCCGAGATCGCTGCGAACGCCGAGACCGACGCCTGCACGCCCGAGAACCCGCGTGAGACCAAGGCTGCCGACTTCGAGAAGATCCTCAAGGCCTGCTACTACGACACCGACATCGATTTCTAATCGACTCTTGTTATCGTAACGAGGGGCTCCGCACGTATCTGTACGGAGCCCCTTTCTTTTTTAGAGAATGGGATAGTTATGGCTGCAATTTTCAATAGCCCCAGCAAGTACATCCAGGGTCCGGACGAGCTCGCCAAGCTCGGCTCCTATGTCGAGCCGCTCGGCGCTAAGGCCCTCGTCATCGTGACGCCTTCGGGCAAGAAGCGCGTCGGTGCCAAGATCGAGGGCGGCTTTGCCGAGGCTAAGGCCGAGCTGCTGTTTGAGGACTTTAACGGCGAATGCTCCAAGGGTGAGGTCGATCGCCTGGTTGCGCTCGCTCGCGATAACGGCTGCGACATCATCGTCGGCGTCGGTGGCGGCAAGATCCTCGACACCGCGAAGGCCGTCGCCTATTACCTGGAGTCCCCGGTTATCATTTGCCCCACCATTGCTTCGACCGATGCACCGTGTTCGGCACTTTCGGTGCTCTACACCGACGACGGCCAGTTCGATAAATATCTCTTCCTTAAGGCAAACCCCAACATTGTCCTGATGGATACGACGGTTATCGCGGCGAGCCCGGTACGCCTGACGGTTTCCGGTATGGGCGATGCGCTCGCAACCTATTTCGAGGCCCAGGCGACGCACGATGCCGACGGCGGCACCTGCGCTGGCGGCAAGGGCGGCATGGCCGGCCTGGCGCTCGCCAAGCTCTGCTACGAGACGCTTATGGCCGATGGCATCAAGGCCAAGGTCGCGCTGGAGAAGGGCGCGCTCACGCCTGCCGTCGAGCATATCATCGAGGCCAATACGCTGCTTTCGGGTATTGGCTTTGAGAGCTCGGACCTTGCTGCTGCTCATGCCATCCACAATGGTCTGACGATGCTGCCCGAGTGCCACAGCATGTATCACGGCGAGAAGGTCGCCTTCGGCACCATCGTCCAGCTGGTACTCGAGGATGCCCCGACCGAGAAGCTCGAGGAAGTCTTGGGCTTCTGCATTGAGCTGGGTCTGCCCGTTACGCTCAAGGAGCTGGGCGTTGCCGAGGTTACGCGCGAGAAGGCCATGATTGTTGCCGAGGCCGCGTGCGCGCCCGATGACACCATGTGCAACATGCCGTTTGAGGTGACGCCCGAGATGGTCGCAAACGCCATCCTGGGTGCCGACGCACTGGGCCACTACTATCTCATGGATGAGTAAATCAAGCTAAGGAAGGGGCAAAGCCAACAGATGGCTTTGCCCCTTTTTGCTATGGTGCAAAGGGGCAAGGTTACTTTGCACCAATCGTTGTTTGATGAAGGGCGGATTCTCGTATGGCGCTTCCTATGGTTTACGGCGGTCCCGGCCGGTATGTTCAGGGGCCGGGCGAACTGTCGCGTCAAGGCAGGTATTTGTCATGGTTGGGCTGCGCTGCCTATGTCTTGTTTGACCAGGGCACCGAGGATCGGCTGTGCAGGCAGATTGTCGATGGATTTCTGGACGACGATCTGAGTGAGCCGTTCTTTAAGATTTATGACGGTCCGTGTACGGAAGAGGCCGTTGTCGAAATGGCTAAGGAAGCCCAGGCCGAGTATTGCGACATGGTGGTGGGTATTGGCGGCGGCAAAATGCTCGATATCGCCAAGGCCGTTGCGTTTTATGCCGAGTTGCCGTTGTGCGTATGCCCCACGGCGGCGTCGATGGACGGTCCGTGCAGTGCGATTTCGGTGCTGTATCACGAGGATGGGTCGTTCGACCGCTACCTGATGCTCGAGAAGAATCCAGACCTGGTCGTGGTCGATACCAACGTGGTCGCGTCAGCCCCGCTGCGTATGACGGTCGCTGGCATGGGCGACGCGCTGGCAACGTACTTCGAGGCGCGTTCGTGCGCCGCGGCGCACGGCACCAACGAGCACGGTGGCGCGCCGGGGCACTTGGCTCTGGTCGCGGCACGTGCCTGCTATGACACACTCATGGAGTGCGGCGTCGCTGCCAAGCGCGACCTCAAAAAGGGCCGTACATCGCCGGCGGTTGAGCGCCTGATCGAGTGCAATATTCTGCTCTCGGGTGTTGGCTTTGAGAGCGGCGGCCTGGCGTTGGCACATGCCATCGCCAACGGTCTGACGATTTTGCCCGAGTGCAAGGCCATGCACGGCGAGGCCGTAGCGTTTGGTCTGGTGGTGCAGCTGCGCCTGGAGCGTGCGCCCGAGCTTGAACAGGTGCTCGAGTTTTGCCAGCGCGTTGGTCTGCCGACGACGCTCGAGGAGCTGGGCCTTGGCGAGATTTCCGATGCCGATCTGCAGGGTGTTGCAAATGCGGTCTTTAGAAACGAGCGCAATATGGCTAACGAACAGGCCAAGGTGACCAAACAAAAACTCGTGCAGCTCATGTGCGAGGCATAGTTTGGCGCTTGATTGATCTTGTGCAATCGAGGCGGCGATAGGCCATGGGCTATTTGCCGCAAAGATGCTCCGCGTGTAATTTGCCCGAGGCGTGGGCCGATAGCGTATCATTATCTCTTGCTTGTTTGCACTGCTCAGGGAGGGGCCGCGCATGGCGCAGGAACACGATCTGTTTGATGACATTATCGAGATCAGCAAGGGTTTCGACTTTCTTAAAAACCCGCTTGGCGGCGTGACCGATGCACTCGATCCGTCAGCGCCGCAGTGGAATCCTGCCGACTACAAGGAGCGTCCGCGCGGTAACACCATTCCGTGCCTGACCTGCAAAAACGAGAAGAGCGGCTGCACCGCGTGCATGGACGTGTGCCCGGTCAACGCTATCGAGGTCGAGGAAGACTCCATCGAGATCCTCGACTCCTGTCGCAAGTGCGGTCTGTGCGCCGCTGCTTGCCCGACGGAGGCGATCATCTCTCCGCGCCTTGCACCCAAAAACGTCTACGACGACATTGTTTCGGCGGCTACGAGCCACGAGACCGCCTACGTCACCTGCACGCGCGCCCTTAAGCGTATGCCGCGCGAAAACGAGGTCGTCGTTGCCTGCGTGGGCGATATTACGGCCGAGACCTGGTTCTCGGTGCTGGCGGACTATCCCAACGTGAGCGTGTACCTGCCGCTGGGCGTGTGCGATAAGTGCCGTAACACCGGTGGTGAGGATATTCTGGGCGAGGCGATTGCGAAGGCCGAGGAGTGGTCCGGCACGGGTATGGGCCTGGAGGTCGACCCCAAGAGCCTCAAGTGCCATAAGCGCCGCGAGTACGAGCGCAAGGAGTACATGGAAAAGATCGCCCGCACCACGGGCCTGACGGTGACCAAGCTCAATCCGGCGACGGCGGCACTGGCCTCGGTGACGCAGAAGTTGAAGGCCCATCGCCATCAGATTACCCAGCTGGAGCGCACGCTCAACACCATGTGCGGCACCACGACGACCAAGCGTCGCCGTTCGCTCACGCACGGGCGCCAACTGGTGCTCTCGACGTTGCAAAACCACCCCGAGCTTGCCCAGAACATGCAGGTGAGCACGCCGGAGTGCGATTTTGACAAGTGCACCTCTTGTGGCGAGTGCGTTAACGTGTGCCCCACGTTTGCCTGCGATTTGGTGGGAAGCGGCCGCTTTGCGTTGGAGTCCACGTATTGTTTAGGCTGCGGCGCCTGTGTCAAGGTTTGTCCCGAGCATGCGCTCAAGCTGGTTGAACACGATGCGTCCAACTTGGTTGTCGTCGACCCCGAGGCCGAGGAAAAGGCTGCCCAGAAGGCGAAGGCTCACGAAGAAGCTGAGAAGGTCAAGGCCGAAGCAAAGGCCAAGCTCGACAAGATGCTCGATCAGGTGGAGAAGCTCGCGGACTAGCTAAAAGAGCGTTAATGATGGCCGGTGGGACAGGTACTGCCCCACCGGCCAAAAAAGTTGCGGTGGAATAGTTCCTGTTTTGCCCTTAAGCTGGCCATTCTAGGAACTATCCCACCGCAACTAATAGATGGTTAGTTCATGCTGCTTTGGTGGCCGGTTCGACCGGTACCGTTGCGCGTCACGGTTTCATGGAGTAAAAAGAAGCTGGGAACCTGCTTTGTCTCGGTGTATTCCATAAGGATGCCGTCGGCGTTGTAGGTCTGTCCGCGTACAACGGCGAGTGCGTTAAAGTCATCGAGATCGAGTACGCGTGTATCCTCGGGCGTGGGATGCTCAATCGTTACGTCGCGTTTGCCCGTGGCAATCTTAATGCCAAGATCTTCTTCGAGGTAACGATAGATCGAGTCGTTGACAATCTCGGGTGTCAGCCCCGGTACCTGTGAGCTTAGGTAATAGGAGTCGTCGGAGCACACGGCATGTCCGTCTGCATAACGGATGCGTTTGGCGCGCGTGAGCTCGCAGCCTTCGGGAAATCCGGTAATCCTGGAGAGTGCCTTGCTACAGACGAGGAGCTCAAAGACGGTGGTGACAGTCTTGAGCTCAAAGCCTCGGCTGGTCGCGATTTCCTTAAAGGTCTCGAGTCCGCCGCCGCCACGACTCTTCTCGTCACTGATGTTGCGAATGACGCGCATGCCTTTGCCTTGCTGGGGGAGCACGTAGCCATCTGCCGCAAGCATCGAGATGGCGCGACGGACCGTCATGCGCGAACAGTCAAACAGCTGCGTGAGCTCAGTCTCCGAAGGCAGATAGCTCTGATAAGCGTATGTGCCGTCGTCAATCGACTGCTTCACGTTGTCATAAATAGTTTGGAAGATGGCTCGCGCCATGACGGTCTCCTAGAGCTGGGTGCGTGAACGACGGATGAGGGCCGTCCGCGCAGGTGTCAATCGATTTACTTGCTGGGATCGATTATATATTTGCCCATGGCACGCAGGGCCGGGTCTGACAGGATGGCGCCGAGTTCGTCGAGGGAAGCCACCTTGGCGACCATCGAAGAAACGTCGATCCTGCCCGAGTCGATGAGCTCGAGTGCGCGACGCTGTGTGTAAGGGTTGATGTAGGACGAGGTGAGCACGAGCTCCTTCTGGAAGACCTCGAAGGGCTTGACGGTGATTGTCTCATCGGGCTTGGTGAGGCCGAACATCATAACCGTGGCCTTATGGCCGGCGATTCTAATGGCCTGCTCAATGGTGACGGGCTTACCGACACATTCGATTACAACGTCGACGTTGCCGACGCCCTCCTGCTTCAGGCGGGCCGGGACGTCCTCGTGGATGGAATCAATTGTCAGATCGGCGCCGAGTTTGAGCGCAACCTCGCGTTTGCCCTCGACGGGCTCGAGCAAGACGACCTTGGTGGCGCCGGCGTTTTTGGCAAGCTGCATCATGAGCAGACCGATCATGCCACCGCCGATAACGACAACTGTGCTGCCGGGCTTGATGTTGCACATATCGATGCCGTGCAGGCAGCACGCCACGGGCTCGGTCATAGCACCCTGCTCAAAGCTGGTGTGATCCCCCAGTTTGTAGACTTGCTGCATATCGACGGAGCAGTACTCCGCAAAGCCGCCGTTAACGGTGGTGCCGTAGCCGGTCATATGCTCGCAGTAGTGGTTGATTCCGTCACGGCAGGGTTCGCAGCAGCCGCAGGGATGGTTTGGGTCGATGCACACGCGATCGCCCGGCTTAAAGCCGGTGACATCGCAGCCCACGGCCTCGATAACGCCAGCGAACTCATGACCAAGGATTGTGGGCGGGGTAACGTCGGCTGCGCCCTTGTCGCCTTCATAGATATGCACGTCGGTGCCGCAAACGCCGCAAGCTTTGACGTTGATCAGAACGTCACGCTTGCCCACGGCCGGTTTTGTCGAATCCTCGACCCTGAGATCGTGCTTTCCATAGAAGACCGCGCTTTTCATGGTGACTCCTTAACGTGGCGGTGAATGTTGTAATGAAGTATAGGTATGCAAACATCCTTATACAAGCCTATCTAGACAAGTTGATAAATATTTTTGTTTTAGAAGTTTTAGAGAAATAGGCAATAACAGGCAAAACATTTGAAATAAACCGTTCATCGTCAATTATCGACCGTTGACCGAACATAGAAACCGTATTAACTTGTCTAGATAAGTGATATGATAAAAATAGAAGCGCAAGAAGTCAGGGAAGCGGGCCCACCCGTCCTATTGCACGAGGTACACGCAAACGGCGCGTCTGCGGTCTCGAGTGAAGCCAAAACCGCAGTCGCTCCGAATGAAGAGAGGGGGATTCCCCGTCATGATGCAAAAGATACAACGTTTCGGCGGTGCAATGTACACGCCTGCAATTCTTTTCGCATTTTCCGGAATCGTCGTCGGCCTGGGTACGTTGTTTACCACCGAGGCGATCTTTGGCGAGATGGCCACTGCGGGTCATCTTTGGTTTGATTGCTGGAATGTGCTGCTCCAGGGTGGTTGGACGCTCTTTAACCAGATGCCGTTGCTGTTTTGCGTAGCGTTGCCAATCTCGCTCGCGAACAAGCAGAACGCTCGCTGCTGTATGGAGACTTTGGCCATCTACCTTACCTTCAACTACTTTGTAAGCACAATCTTGGGGCAGTGGGGTCCTGTCTTTGGTGTCGACTACTCTGTCGAGGCGGGCAGCGGTACTGGTCTTGCCACTATCGCAAGCATCAAAACGCTTGACATGGGCATCATGGGCGCGCTCATTATCTCTGGTATCGCCACGATGCTGCATAACAAGTTCTTCGACACCGAACTTCCTGAGTGGCTGGGCGTGTTCTCGGGCTCCGTGTTCATCTATATGATCGGTTTCTTCGTTATGGTTCCGGTCGCTCTTATCGCCTGCCTGGTGTGGCCGCATGTTCAGGCTGCTATCGCCGCCTTCCAGGGATTCATCCTTTCCGCCGGTACGTTTGGCGTGGGCGTCTTTGCTTTCTTCGAGCGCGTACTGATCCCTACAGGCCTTCACCACTTTATCTATACGCCGTTCTATTACGACAACGCGGCGGTCAATGGCGGCATCTTTGCCGCTTGGGCTAACATCCTGCCCCAACTGGCTGCCGATCCGAGCATTGCTCTTAAGGATGCCGCACCCTGGGCTGCCTATACCTGCCCTGGTTGGACTAAAGTCTTCGGCTCGCTTGGCGTCGCCATTGCGTTTTATATGACCGCCAAACCCGAGCGCAAGCAGCGCGTCAAGGCTCTGCTCATTCCCGTCACCCTTACCGCTATGCTTTGCGGTATTACCGAGCCGCTTGACTTCACCTTCCTGTTCATCGCGCCCGGCCTGTTCGTCGTCCACTGCGTGCTCGGAGCGCTTGGCTGCATGGCTCAAAACCTCCTTGGCGTCGTGGGCATCTTCGACGGCGGCATCATCTCGATGCTCTCGTGGGACTGGCTGCCCCTTTGGGCCGCACACGGCCTGCAGTACACCATCTCCATTCTTGTCGGTCTGTGCTTTACCGCCCTTTGGGTCGTGGTCTTCCGTTTCCTGATCGTCAAGTTCGACTTTAAGACCCCCGGTCGCGAGGATGACGATGTTGAGGTCGAGCTCAAGTCCAAGGCCGACTACAAGCAAAAGCAGGGCGGTGCTGCTGCTGGCAAATCGGTCGCCCAGAGTAAAGATGATGAGCGCTTGGTGCTTGCCGAAAACATCCTCGATCTGCTCGGTGGCACGGATAACATCGTCGATGTAACTAACTGCGCTACCCGTCTGCGCGTTAACGTCAAGGACAAGAGCGTCGTTGCACCCGAGGCTTCCTTCAAGGCGATCGGTACGCATGGCTTGGTGGTCCAAGGTCAGTCAATCCAGGTCATCATCGGCCTTACCGTCCCGCAGGTTCGCGAGAAGTTCGAGAGTCTTCTGAAGTTCGAGAGTCTTCTGTAAACCATCGTCCATCGAAAGAATCGGCCTTGCAGAGCCGGTATGCACCGCAAGGCCGATTCTAGAGATAAAAAACTCCACTTCTAGGTAACAATTCCAAACCGTACAGGCCGCGTGCGGGGATGGATTGAGCAAGCGGCCAGAATGAGGAGGACATCATGTCCAAGAAAAACTATGCCGTGACCATTGCCGGCGGTGGCTCTACCTTCACTCCGGGCATTGCCCTGATGCTGCTTGAGGAGCGCGACCGCTTCCCGGTCAACAAGGTGACCTTCTACGACAACAACGCCGAGCGCCAGGAGATCGTGGCAAAGGCCTGCGAGATTTACTTCCACGAGAACGCTCCCGAGGTTGAGTTTAGCTACACCACCGATCCCGAGACCGCATTCACCGGGACCGACTTCGTACTTGCTCACATCCGCGTCGGCCTGTACGCCATGCGCGAGCTCGACGAGAAGATTCCTCTCAAGTACGGCTGCGTTGGCCAAGAGACCTGCGGTGCCGGCGGTATCGCCTACGGCATGCGCTCCATCGGCGGCGTCATCGAGATCCTCGACTACATGGAGAAGTACAGCCCCAACGCCTGGATGCTCAACTACTCCAACCCCGCGGCCATCGTCGCCGAGGCCTGCCGCGTGCTGCGCCCCAACAGCCGCATCATCAACATCTGCGACATGCCGATCGACCTTATGGATAAGATGAGCCGTATGTGCGGCATCAAGGATCGTCGCGAGCTGCAGTATAGCTACTACGGCCTCAACCACTTTGGTTGGTGGAGCAAAATCTACGACAAGGAGGGCAACGACCTCATGCCGCAGATTAAGGAGCACATGGCTAAGAACGGCTACCTGGACGGCATCGAGCACGAGGCCGGTAAGGAGCAGCATGTCGAGGAGAGCTGGATTCACACCTTCGGCAAGGCCAAGGATGTCTATGCTGTCGATCCCGAGACGATTCCCAATACCTACCTCAAGTATTACCTGTACCCGGACTATGTCGTCGAGACGTCTGACCCCAACTACACTCGCGCCAATGAGGTTATGGACGGCCGCGAGAAGAAGGTCTTTGGTGCTTGCCGCGATATCATTGCCAAGGGTACTGCCAAGGACGGCGGCTTTGAGCCGGATGTGCATGCCAACTACATCGTCGACCTTGCCTGCGCACTGGCCGAAAATACGCTCGAGCGCTTCCTGCTAATCGTCCCCAACGATGGCGCTGTGCCCAACTTCGACCCGACGGCCATGGTCGAGGTGCCTTGCATCGTCGGTTCCAACGGCTTTGAGAAGATCTGCCAGGGCCCGATTCCGCAGTTCCAGAAGGGCCTGATGGAGCAGCAGGTTTCCGTCGAGAAGCTCGTTGTCCAGGCTTGGGTCGAGGGCAGCTACCAGAAGCTCTGGCAGGCGCTCACGCTCTCCAAGACCA
>CAJMNK010000030.1 GCA_905214905.1 uncultured bacterium
CGACGCTGCGCGGGCCGCATTTGGACAATCTGACGTTCAACTTCAAGGGCGCGACCAGAAGGTCAGCGCCCTTTCGTTTCGCGTCACCTTGCCTCAAATGCGGCCCGCTCGCTGGCGTTGCCAAAATATCGGCGCTGCCGTTGTTGGCACTTTGGGACACTCCTTGTCATTGGTACAAAGCAACCTGTCCCCATTGCGCCAAGCGGCGTGTGCCGTTAAGCGGAGGGGGTGTATTCCCGACCCATCGTTTGGGCATACAATGGCTATTGTCTTGCTGCGGTGAAGGCCTGTCCGCTCCGCAGCTGTTTTCTACGGTTAAAGGAGAATGTATGTCCGTTGAGGTCATGAGGTCTGTGATCGAGGCCGCCGAGGGCCGCGTGCCCGTCGACACGCTGTTTACCAATGCGCAGATCGTCGACGTGTATGGCCAGCGTGTGGCGCCCGGTAGCGTTGCCGTCAAGGACGGTGTGATCGTCGGCGTGCTCTACGATGGTCGCGACGATGCCGCTGGCACCTACGAGGCAACTGAGGTCGTCGACTGCCAGGGTCGCTATCTCGCTCCCGGTTTTATTGACGGGCATCTGCACATTGAGTCCTCGAACATCCGTCCCGCCGAGTATGCTCGCATGGCCGCGACGCGCGGTACTACCACCGCCATTGCCGACAGCCACGAGATTGCCAATGTTGCCGGTCTCGACGGCCTGCGCTTTATGATCGAGGATGGTCGTCGTGCGCCCATCTCCATCAAGTACATGATGCCTTCGTGCGTGCCCGCACTGCCCGACGAGCAAGCGGGCGCTGTGATTACCGCCGCTGACATGCAGGCGTTTTTTGCCGAGCATCCGGGCGATGTCTTTGGTCTGGGCGAAATGATGAACCTGCCGGGCGTCTTTATGGCCGACCCCGAGACCTGTGCCCGCATCGATGCTGCCAACCAGACGCCGTCCAAGCAGGTTGACGGCCACGCGCCGCTCGTTGCCGGTATGGACCTCAACGCCTATGCCGCAGCGGGCATTATCGCCGACCACGAGTCGACGATTCCCGAGGAGGCGCTCGACAAGCTGTCCCGCGGCATGTATGTGATGCTGCGTGAGGGCACGTGCAGCCACGACCTGGCCAATTTGTCTCCGATGCTGCTGGAGAACCCTGCCCGCGCCCGCCGCTGCTGCTTTGCGACCGACGACCGCGCTCCCTCCGATGCTCTTTCGACCGGTATGATCGACAATGCCTGCCGCGTGGCCATCGAGGCCGGCATCGACCCGGTGGTCGCCATCTCCATGGCGTCCCTTTCCACGGCTGAGGCATTTGGCCTGGACCACGGCTGTCGCGACCCGCATGAGCTCCGTGGCGCGATCGCCCCGGGCAAACGCGCCGACCTGCTGTTGCTCGATGACCTGACGTTTGCCAAGGCTCCGCATCGCGTATATGCCGCCGGTGCTCTGGTGGCGCAGGACGGCACCTTTGTGGGCGAGATCGCACCCGAGATGGCCGAGGTCGCAGCGCTTGCCGATGAGCTGCGTGCTTCCGTTAAGCTGCCGAAGCTATCGCTCGACGTGTTCGACTATGCCTTTAAGCCGGGCGAGGCCGTTATCGATGTCATCCCGGGTATGGCTATCACGGGTATGGTTCGCCCCGAGAGTGCCGAGGGCCTGCGCCGCATTATGCTGATCGAGCGCCACGGCCGCGGCGTGTCGCTGCAGGCCGAGGGCGCCGACGGTGACGGCCCCGCGGGTCTGGGCTTGGTTGGCAAGCATATCGGTCGCGGCTGGGTGCGCGGCTTTACCATCACGGGTGGCGCCATTGCCTCCACGATTGGCCACGACTCGCACAACGTGTGCGTGGTGGGCGACAATGCGGCGGATATGATGGCTGCCGTTGAGGCCGTGGGCCAGGGCGGCCACGTGCTGGTGCGCAACGGCGAGGTCGTGGCGCGCATTCCGCTGGCGCTCGGCGGCCTGATGAGCGAAGGCGCTGCCGAGGACGTGGCCGCACAGCATGACGACTTTATGGTCAAGGCGCGCGCCATGGGCATTGAGCCGCCGCTCGATCCCATCATGGGCATCATCTTCCTGCCCTTGCCGGTTATCCCGACGCTCCGCATCCGCCCCGAGGGCATGTTCGACGTCACCACTTTCACCTACGCCGACTAGTCATCGGGGACGTTCTTAAACGACTAGTCATCGGGGACGTTCTTAAACGACTAGTCATCGGGGACACTCTTTGGCGGGCTGCCTGACGCCGCGACCGTAGGACCCCTGGCATGTGTGAGCTATTTGCCAGGTCTATGTAACGTTTACGACTGCGGCGTCTTATTTGAGCTCCCTTTGGGTACGTTGGAATCGGATACACGTTCGATTCCAACAAGCCCGAAGGGAGCTTTTCTATGTTTAAACTGATTGCATCCGATATGGACGGCACACTGCTTGACGAAAACGGCCAGGTGCCTCCCGAGACCTACGAACTGATTCTGGCGCTACGCGAGCATGGCGTGCATTTCGCCGCATCGTCAGGTCGTCGCTACGATCGCCTGTGCGAGTTCTTTGCGCCCGTTCGCGACAAGATGGACTTTGTCGCCGCTAACGGCGCCCAGGTCTACGCCGACGGTAAGATGGTAGACCGTGAGGTGTATTCCCACCTGGCGATTCGAAGGCTCGCCCAAGCCGTCAGGACGTTTCCCAATCTGCATCTTGCGCTCTTTGACCGAACCAAGTCCTTCCTGCTCGATGACGAGTGCAAGTTCGTGCGTGAGGTCGATAAGGACCTTCCCAATGCCGAGCGCATTTGGGAGCTGCCCGATCCCAGCGTAAATATCATCAAAGCGAGTATCTTTTGCGACGACAGTGCGGTTATGGACAGTGCGTACGTGCTACAGCGCGAACTTGGTCAGCTCTTTACTTTTGCGCCTTCGGGCAACGCGTGGATCGATGCCATGCAGCCTGGTGTGTCGAAGGCCTCGGGTATCGCGCAGCTCGCGGAGCATTACGGCATTGGACGCGACGAGGTCATGGCGTTTGGCGACTCGATGAACGACTACGAGATCATTCGCTTTGTCGGCACGGGCTGCGCGATGGAAAACGCGCGCCCTGCGCTCAAGGCCGTTGCCGATCGTGTGGTGGGGTGCAACCGCGACCACGCCGTCCAACAGGAGCTCCGCCGCATGCTGGAGAGCCTCGCCTAGACTGGCATTTGGGGACGTTCCTTTCCTGCCGGCAGTTTGGGAACGTCCCCAAGTGCCGGCAGGTTGGGACAGTCCTTGTGGCTTTCGCGAAGAACGTCCCCAATGACTAGTCGTTTAAGAACGTCCCCAATGACTGGCCGATGACTAGGCGAGGGCGGCCATGATGGTGCGGGCGACGCCGTCGTGGTCGTTGTCGTATTCGGTGATGGCGTCGGCGGCCTCGCGATCTTCGGGCTCGGCGTTGATCATGGCCATGCCATGGCCCGCTGCCTGCAGCATGGGGATGTCGTTGATGTTGTCGCCGAACGCCCAGGCGTCGGCGAGACGCTCGCCCAGATGCTCACACAGCCACGTGAGGGCCGTTCCCTTGGTGGCGCCTTCGCCCATAACCTCGATATTCATGGCGTACGAACGCGTGACCTCAATGCCTCCGAGCGTGTCGAGCGCCGCCGCGATGGCGTCGCGATCGGTGGGGTCGTGCCAGTACATGGCGATGCGTTCGAGCGTCTCGACCTCGTCGATCTTGCTGTCGATATCCATGTCGATCGGTGTTCGTGTGCGCTTGAGCGAAGCCGCGATGTGAGGATCGCCGCCGCAGAATTCGTCTAGGCGCGTGTAGAGCGAGCGGGGGAGGAAACACTGCCCGTCCGCGAAGATATCGAAGGTGACGTCATGGCCGGTGGCAATGCTATGGACGTGGTGGGCGATGGCGCGGTCGAGCGGTCGGCTCAAAATGCGCGTAGCACGTGAGGCATCGGTGGGCGTATCGTCGTCGAGCTGCCAGACGCTGGCACCATTGGCGCAGACCGCGTAGTGCACGGCGGGATGGGCGAGGATGGGCTCAAAGACGCCTGACAGTGGACGGCCTGTGCAGGGCACAAACTCAATACCGCGGCGCGCAAGCTCGTCGAGCATCGCCCAGGTGGCGTCGCTCATCTGCTTATCACTCGTCAGCAGCGTTCCATCCATATCGGAAAACACAATCATTTGATGCAGCCCTTTCTGCTGGCATAAAAAGCGTGGCCGAGGGCGGCGATGCCCTGGCCACGCTCGAGTTCTATAACGGTCCGCGTCCTAGCGGTCAGCGAGCGGCTTGTACTCCAACGGCTCGATAACCGGGCGATACGCGGGACGGATGATGCGGTGCGCGCAGAAGAGCTCTTCCATGCGGTGCGCCGACCAACCGGCCATGCGGGCGACGGCGAACAGCGGCGTAAAGAGCGTCTCGGGCACGCCGAGCATTTTGTAAATAAAGCCCGTGTACAGGTCGATGTTGGCGCAGATGGGCTTGGTCATGCCGTGGTCGCGCATCACCTGCGGGGCCAGGCGCTCGATGCGCTCGATGAGCGCGAACTCCTCGCCCAAGTCCTTCTTGGCGGCAAGCGAGCGCGCGTAACGGCGGCAGACCTCGGCGCGCGGGTCGCTGAGCGTATAGACGGCGTGGCCCATGCCGTAGATGAGGCCCGTGCCGTCGAAGGCCTGCTTGTCGAGGATCTTGCCCAGGTAGGCCGCGACCTCGTCCTCGTCCTCCCAATTGGAGACATGCGCACGGATGTCCTCGTGCATGGACACGACCTTGGCGTTGGCGCCGCCGTGGCGCGGGCCCTTGAGCGAGCCGATGGCCGCGGCGTAGGCGGAATACGGGTCGGTGGCCGAGGAGGACAGCACGCGGCAGGCAAACGTGGAGTTGTTGCCGCCGCCGTGCTCTGCATGCAGCATGAGCATCACGTCGAGCAGCATGGCTTCGTCGCGGTTGAATGCCATGCCGCCGCGCAACACCTGCAGGATGGTCTCGGCGGTGGAGAGGCCGGGCGT
Source organism: uncultured bacterium (assembly GCA_905214905.1). Taxonomy (GTDB): domain Bacteria; phylum Actinomycetota; class Coriobacteriia; order Coriobacteriales; family Coriobacteriaceae; genus Collinsella. The sequence goes on from CAJMNK010000030.1 coordinate 4,994, forward strand.
GGGGTGCGGCACGTGAACCTCGGAGCCGCGAAGCTTGGCGATCGAGGCCATGTGTGCGAAGGCGGCGATGCGCGGGAGACGTGCGAGCATGGAAATAGCCACGTCGATCTCATGCTCGGGCGTGATCACGTCTGGTTCGGCATCGAAGGCGTAGAGCAGCAGCACGGCGCGCTGGAGCACGTTCATGATGCTCGACGACACCGTGGTCATAGGGAACTCTTTGACGTACTCGTCGCTCAGATGTCTAAAGGCGCCCAGGCGCTCGCAAAAGCCGTCGAGCTCTTCCTTGTTGGGCAGCGAACCCGTGATAAGCAGATAGGCGACTTCCTCGTAGCCGTAGCGATTCTCGGCCTGGGCATTGTTGACCAGATCCTCGATGCTGTAGCCGCGAAGCGTGAGCTTGCCCTGATCGGGCACGACCTTTCCGTCGACCTTGTTGTAGCCGTGCACATCCGAGATGCGAGTGAGGCCCGCGACCACGCCCGAGCCGTCGGCATTGCGCAGGCCGCGCTTGACATTGTGCTCAACAAACAGGCCCTCGTCATAAGGGTCGGTCGGCAGGCCGTGGTAGAGGCTTTCGCTCTCAGGCGAAATCTGGCGGCTTGCTTCGTAATCCAGAACCAGGCGGCTCAAGTGGTCATCGAAGCGGTAATAGATTTTCTTGGCGTCGTAGGCCATGCGCGCTCCTCTCCGGGCCGCATCGGGGTGACTTGCATGGGCATGCGCGCGTCAGGCTATCCCCAGCGGCTTGCTCGCTACAGGCGGTACATAAAGTTAAAGACGTCCTCGCGCTGGATGGACACGTTGACGCCCGAAAGCTCGCCGGCCTCGGCCAGGGCCTTCTGCAGCTCGGCAAAGTCGAGCTTGGACTCGGCGGTGTCGGCCAGCATGGTCATGGTGAAGATGTCCTCGATAATGGACTGCGTGATGTCGCGGATGTCGACGTTGGCCTCGCCCAGGACACGGGTGACGCCGGCGACGATGCCGGGGCGGTTCTTGCCAAGGACGGTGATGACGATACGGGAGGACGAGATCTCGGCCATGGGAAACCCTTTCGCGTGGTCGCGGCGCGCGCGGGGCGCTCCGCTACGGTACAGTGTTCATCATTGTACCTGTCTGGCGCAAAAAAGGCGCGCTCGCTGCGGCGTTACATGCCTGCAACATGAGCGTAAGGGGGAAGGCCGCACGGGGAAGAGCCGTCTGGCGCGTGTCCGGCTCGTGTTGGGTTGATTTCCGATCTCAGCCGAACACATTGAGCGGACAGGCCGTTCCCGCAGTCAGCCGAACGCCTCCGACGGCTGATTCCGAACTGGAAGCGGAGGGCATCCCCGCCCTTCGGTAGGGGATACCGCTCCGCGGCGCATGCCGCGGGCGGCGCCCCTATCGGACCACCGTGACCTCAGTTGGGATGGGCCCAGCACTGCCGCGTACTCGGTGAGCTAGAGCCAACTGTTCGTCTTCACGTCGCGTATGGCGATATTTCGGTCGTCCGGCTCGGTGATGCCGTAGCCGAACGCCTGGAGCGTCTCGATGGACTCCTGGATCCTCTGTTGGAACATGGGACCCGGATCGACCCTCGGCCCGAGGTGCCCGCGCCAAAGGCACGGCGTGGCGCGCAGCATGTTATGGATTTTGGAGATGGGCTCGATGTCGGCGTAGACGTTGAGCGTCGCCATGGCGTCCTTGTGGCCGAGGATCGATTGGAGCGCCTTGATATCGCCGCCTTGGCGGATCCACTGCGTTGCGAACGTGTAGCGAAGGCCGTGGAACGTGATCAGCTCGTCGTTGGTGCCCATGAGGCCGTTGGTCTCCGAGAACGTCTTGAACGCCCTGCGGATATAGCTTGTCGTCGCGAAGGTCGCGCCCGGCTCCGACAGGATGTAGCAGTCCCCGATCTCGACCGCCCCGGTAAGGCCGCGCAAGCGCAGCTTTCCGCAGTCGATCTCGTGGGTCTCCTTCAGGAAGGGGAGTAGGCCGACCGGGTCGATGGGGATACCCCTGGCGTCATGGGTCTTGGTGTCCTTGATGAACGAACCCATTCCCTTCGCGTACGCCACCGAGTGTCTGATCGAGATCAGGCCCGTCTCGAAATCCACATCGCACCACCGAAGGCCGCAGACCTCGCCGATTCGCATCCCCGTGTGCAGGGCGAGTACGACCGCCCTCTAATCCTCGGCGGACCAATCGAGTCCGAACTCCTTTCGGGCATCCTCTTCGCTCATGACTTCGAGAAGGTCTCCGGGTTGGCAACGAAGGGCGAGGCATAGCTGCTCGAGTGTGTTGAAGCGAATGCCGCGAATATGCCCTTTTTTAATACGGGACAGGTTCACGGGCGTGGTTCCAATCCTTTCGGCAAGTTCGTTCGAGGAAATCTTTCGCTCGGCCATGATCTTGTCGAGGCGAACAATTACGGGCATGGCGTTTCCTTACGCAATCTCGTCGGAGTCGAGGTACAGCTCTCGGGCGTACAAGAAGAGCTGGGAAAGCATGAACAGGACGATGCCGAGAACCAGAGAGGTCCAATCGAATGATGAAGCGATCTCTTGGGCGCCGACGGCCCCCTCGCCGCCAAACATCGAAACGGAGGTTTTGAGTGAGCCGGCGTAGAGGCTGGTGGCAGCTTGAACAACGAAGAGAATGCCGAGCACCTTCAAGCATGTCGCAGACCCTTTCTTGAAGGGGTCTCCGCTCTTGATCGTCCACACGAGAACGGCGCTGAGGATGGTCGTAGCGATACCGATGACGGCAGGGACCAATGTCGAGATCGCAAGGGCTGGATACGCGGGGGAGTCTGCAATTACAGGGTTGTCGAGCACTTCGATTGCTGGCTTTAAGGAGAACGCCACTTGTGCGATGGCGGTGGCGCAAAGGGTCGCAGAGGCTATCGCACATGCGATGCGGAAGGAATGAAGCCGGGGAGTGCGATTGTCGGAACTCATAATAACCTCCGAAGAATTTAAAAAACTCAGGTTACTTTTTAACAGTTTATGTTAAATTGACTTTGCCGGCAAGTAATAAGGGCCGAGCATTTTGTTCGGCCCCTCTGTTCCGACTGGATGAGGTTAAGGTTGGCGATGAATATGCTCAAAATCTCGAAGGCGATCTTTAGGTCGCTTCTCTCCTCCAGGTCGCTCTGTGTTGTCGTTGTTGCGTTGATGGTTCTTTGTGCTCTGCCCGTCTTCAGGAGCGCGGCTGGCATCGACGGACGGGTCGAATACCTCGAGTCGGGAATAACCCGTGTTGAGCAGGAATTGTCAGCATCCTATGCGGATGCGCTTGTGAATGCGGGGGAGGACGGTGTCTATACCTCTTCATCGAGCATGCCCGCGCTTCTGTACCCTCTTGCCGCGGGACGTCTTATCTTGGCACCGCTCTCTCCCCTACTTCCGTTTCTGCAGATATCGGATGGAGAGTACACCTATTATGACGGATCGAAGGAGTACTTGCTATGGGTCGCAACGGCCGTTGCCGTCTCGTTCCTTGCCGCGCGTCTTAACAAACGTGAAAAGCTCATCATCCAGGCACCGATGGGCGAGCTGGGTAGACTTGTTGCATCGAGCGTATGGGCGAGTGTTTTTGCAATGCTTGCCGTCCTCGCCATCAATCTTCCAGGGATAATCGCCGCGCTTGTGAAGAATGGCCCGGGCTCGCCGTTCTATCCGATAGGCTACATTCAATATGCGACTCCGGTTATCAAACCGGCTTGGCTGGTGTTCGCGCAGACGGCCATCTTGCAATTCTTGGTGGCAGCGTTCATCTCGCTTGTCGTTCACCTTGCCGTGAAGATTGCCAATAACCCTACGCTTGGAATCGTGTTCGTATGTGCCCTGATGAGGGTGACGATGGTTCCCGGGTATTACGGAAGATCCATCGCTTTACGTGAGTTCGCCCTGTTGAATCCCCTTACGTATGCGAACACTGAGTTGACCGTCGGCGCCTATAGCCCGTACCCGACAACGCAGATAGTGAATCTGCCTGGACTTTGCTTCGAGCGTGGCGCGATTGCCCTCGTATGCGCAATCGGGATCGAGGTGCTGGCAATTAGCCTGCTTTGCGTTGCTGGAAAGAGCGGCTGCGCGTGCCCGATATCCCCGATTTGTCTTGAGAGAGGTTCCTTCACTGCATCGAGAACGGCAACTCGTTCGAGCGCTTGTGCCTCCGCCGTTGCATACGTAAGAACGATGGGGAAACTGCTCCTGCGTTCTCCTACCCTCGCCGTATGCGCGATTGCAATGTCGACGACGATGCTGGCCCCGGCTCTGGTCGAGATGTTTCCTGACGCTGATAACGTTTCCGCTGTTCGGTATAGGGATGGGGAGCTCCGTTCAATAGATCGGTATCTAGAGCAGAACGCTGCGAATATGGACGTCGAGGGCAAAGCGGCCCTGGAAGACATGCGGGATGCTCTTTCGGGTTTCGTGTACGCGCCTATGCCTGCGGAGGGGTTTCGAAGCCTTGCGACGTACGAGCGCGCTCGAGGTGAGCTGGGCGCGGCAGATGCGACTCTCCTGCAATCGATTGGAATCGAGCCGGAGACTCCTTCTCGTGCGGAGGCGCGCGCCCTTCTGCTTGAGTCGATCGCGAGCTTGCCGGACCCCAAGGTTTACGAGTTAAGTACGAAGATGCCCCCATTAATCCTCCTTTCGTATCTCCAGGCAGCGCTTCCCTCCTTATTTTTGCTGTTGCCCGTGGTTGTCACATCGCTCGCGTGCACCCACCTGCAGTGTCGTTCCCTTCTGGTTCTCCAGATCCCCGCAACAGCGCATGTGCGTTTTCTGACGGCTGTTGCGCTGGCTCTCCTGCTTGGCTTGGTGCTGCTTTTGGTGTCGATGGTTCCCGCTGTCGTTGTGTCCGTGATTAAGAACGGTGCGGGTGGATCGGAGTATCCCGTCGCTCTCATTCGGGCGGGAGCTTCGACAACGTCCATGGTGGGGGAGGCGGTGTTGTGCAGTATTCCGTTGCTGGTCATGGCATACGGCGTGATTTGCGTCGTCGCTGCGTTGACAGCAGCGATTAGCCGCAACCCCGTTGTCACCGGAATGGTTTGCGCTGTTCTCTTGGTGTTGGGTTCGTTGAGCGCTCATGTTGAAAGCGTGGGCATGGGCGTCGCGCTGCTGGCTCCATTCGCCTCGTTTGATCCCGCTTCCCAGGTGGGGACGATTGGGTTCCTTGGGCGAGGGACGAACGCGATGCCTTTTGGAGAGGTCGTCGGCGCATCGGGCGCTCTGCTGGTGGTCTTGGGCGCCGTATCTCCGTTGATGGTGCGCCTGAGTGTTCCAAAGATCGAAAGGGGATGATCTCGATGATTGACCTTCAAACGCTGACGATCTCTTATGGAAGGAAGGTGCTCGTAGATTCGGTGAACGCTGAGTTTGCCCCGGGTACGGTCTACGGTCTCGTCGCTCCGAACGGGCATGGAAAGACGACGTTGCTGCGTGCGATGGCAGGTTTGCCGGGTCCTCGCGTGGACGGGAGCATCGTTCTGGATGAGGTGCAGGGTACGGGTGCGAGAGAGGTCCGTTCTATGATCTTCTATGCACCTGGTGAGGGGACGCTGCTGTATCCCGGATTGCGTGCGGAAGATCACCTCAAGATGGTTTGCGATATGTGGCCGCATGCTCGCGATATCGAAGAGATAGTGGAACAAACGCAGATAGGCGAGTTCGCGAAGATGAGGATCCGCACTCTGAGCCAGGGCATGAAGCAGCAGCTTACCCTGGCGATTGCGTATGCGACGGGCGCGCGGTACCTTCTATTAGATGAGCCCATGAACGCGCTCGACCCCAGCAGGGTGGACTTGCATTCCGAGATTCTCAGGAAGCTGGCCGATTCTGGTACGTGCATCATCATGTCATCCCACATCTTGGATTCGGTCGATAGGCTGTGCGATGAGATTCTGTTTTTGAAGGATGGGAGGCTCATTAGAAGCATTCCGCAAGATGATGCTGCGCCGAAGTCTCCTGGATCCCATTTCGCAAAGCCTGCCGGACGCGCCGAGGGTGCGCTAAGCACGTATCGGCGACTCTACGAAAAGGGCGGGTAGAAATGCAAGTTAAAAATCTATGTGGCCAATGTGATACCGTTGAACCTGTATATCGATACCGCTCAGCCATTCGCCTCGCCCCCGTCGCACGTATCTTCATCCGGTCTGTTACTTTTAATCTAACGATTCTTTGAGGAACGTAGGTGCTTCTGAATGTACTGTCGACTTCTTCTCAAACTGATCCTAAGAGACAAGGCCGCATGGATTTGTACGCTCGTTCTCGCTGCAGCCTTTTCCGTCCCCATTGCGTTCAATTCACCCATCTACGGGCCCTTCTTTATGAAGCAGGGCATGCAGGGCTTTGTCGACGCATTCAATATGCGCGCACCCCAGGCCAGCGGCACAGACCTATCTCCAGAGCAGCAAGCTGACGCGGAGCTTGCAAGATACGCGAACGCCGCCCTTGCCGCTCAAACCGACGCCGCCTTTCTCGATTCTGCCGAGAGCTACTACGCGCTCATGGGCGAAGGCTTCCAATCCGGGTCCATCGTGGGAGACCAAGAGACCAATGACGCAGCGCTCGCATATTGCCGTGCCCTGAGCAGCTCCGGCATCACGGATATCCCGGCCTCCGCAAACGACCTGCCATTCCTTTCCTTCCTGCCTTACGCCATTGCCACGGCGCCGTCTTTCCTTCCCTTCATCCCCTTCTTTCTCTCGTCGATACTCGTGCTCGGCGCCACAAGGCCTGCGACCCTGGCGGCAAAGGCGCCCGCGCCCAAATTCCGGCGCCTTATCCAGATCGTGTTTTCGATAATCGCCGCGGGGACCGCGATGCTCCTCGCCGGCCTCGCACCCGGGGGCATTTACGCCTTGGCCCTAAACGGCTTCGGGCAAATTGGGTACCCGATCGCCTTCTTCCATGACGGCGCGCTTGCCACCACGACCGCGGGAAACGTCTTCACGACCCTGCTTCTCGCGCTGCTTGCGGGCGGAACCTTGATATCCGTTTGCTCCGCCGTCCTATCGACCGCAACGAGGCGCGTCCTCGCGGGCCCCCTTACCTCCGCGCTGCTTGTCGCGGCCCCGGCATTCCCGTTACTGTCCGATTCGGCACTGGAGCATAACGCCGCGCTCAATCTCCTGCCGCTGGCCGTATTCTCGCCTATCGAGGCAACGGGCTACGTAGGATGCTTCCCGACAGAATTCATTGGCTCCGGTTCAGGCAGCGCATCGATGCTTGCCGTGGCCCTGGCATACGTCGCGGTCCTTTTTGCGGTCGGCGCCGTTGCGACACGTTCGCCCAAACAGCCCGGACCCGCGAAAAAGCACCATGGGCTCGAGCTTCTGGACGCGAGCGTGGGATACGGAAGCACGACGATACTTTCAATCGGGTCGCTTTTCCTGAGCCCGGGAACGGCGGCGGGCCTCGTTGCTCCCAACGGCTCGGGGAAAACCACCCTTCTTGAAGCGCTGTCGGGCCAATTTCCCGCCCGCATCCGCTCGGGAAGCCTGGCGGCAGACGGAATCTGCCAACGTCGATCAGCCGAATTTGCAGAACTCGTCTACCTGAGCTCTTCGGGCAGCGCGGATCTCTATCCCACGCTATCGGCCATCGAGCACCTTGCTTTCGTTAGGGAGGCGTGGAAATCGGCCGCCGACATCGACTCGCTCTGCAGCTCCCTCGGAATCTCCCCATATCTCGACAAGCCGACCCGTAAACTCTCGACAGGAATGAAGCAGCAGGTAAAGCTTGCCATGGCGATATCGACCGATTGCCCGTACCTTATCCTCGATGAACCGCTGAACGGCCTCGATCCGGGAAAACGGAAAACCTCCTGCGACGCGATGCGCAGCGAGGTGGCGCGGGGACGAAGCGTGCTCATTTCAAGCCATCTGCTCGACGACCTGGCAGACCTCACCAACTCGTTCTACTTCATCGAGGCCGGCACGCTCGTGGAAAAGATCAAGTCGTCCTCGCAGACGCTCAAGCAGGAATACCTCGATACATACGAGGGAGGTGAATGACATGATAGGCAAGAGCTATGCAAAGATAGCGATTGTTGGCTTTGTACTTTGTCTTGCAATGGTGCTATGTGCATCATTTGCGAGGTATAGGTCCGAGCAGTCGTTCATCGATGGCGCTGAAAATGGGTTTGGCATAGACGGGATGTATGTCAACGATGGCGCGACCAGGCCGTCTATGGCGATTCTTGCAGGCGAAGACATGGAATGGCAAATCTGTAATGACGATGGTTCTTGTATGAGTGGTCGTTTGGCCGCAACGAGCGACCCGAATTCGTTCGATCTTCTCGACAATGATGGAGCGGATTGCGGTTCTGTTCACCTTTCATATGCATCGCGAGACGGGATGGACGGCATCCTCTACGTCTCCCACGAAAATGGCAATTTCAAGATGCGCAGGACTAACCGGGTGCCGGCTTTTATCGAGGAGTGAGAGTTCCCGGCGGCCTGCCGATCAGACCGCCGGGGTATTGAACCCCGCATTCATCCGTACACACACGGATGAATGCGGGAAGTGTCCGGATGAAGTTGATAATCAAGGAAACAAAGCCGTTCTGCCTGGGACGGCATTGGCTTGGACTTTAACTACAACATCGCAATCGACACTTATCAGCTCGCGCAACGCGCATGGCCAAATCTCGGACGCTGGTGCATGGAGGACCTTCGAGATTTACTGGACATCCAAAACGACGACGCACACCGCGTGCTCGCCGACTGCGAAGACGAGATGGCTGTCTACAATGCGATCAGAAACGGCGTGAAGTCCGGAGAGCTTTCTGTGGAACCGCCGCACCGTCGCGCGAGCCGACCGGGCAACCCGGGCAATCTGGTCCCGACTCTCCCGGTCGTATTCCTACGATATCGCCCCTAAATCACCAACGTGTCAGATAAAGAATGATGCAATGATTATGATCAAGCATACGGCGGATGCGACGACTGCGCCTTTTTTCCTCTCCTTTAGTCCGACGAATAGGGTTGCCGTAAAGTAAAGGGCGGAAAGGCAGTCTATGGCAAGCAAAACGAGTTCCTTGGGCGGTTTCAGCAAAAGGTCGCTAGCAAAGAGTAATGCAAGCAGGGCAAAGCCGATTGTGGTCAAGTATCTCGATTGATTTTGCGACAGCATGGCAACCTCCTTTTAGAACATGCAAGTGAAAAGTCGGCACGATGTCATTGCGGTTGCAAACAAGCCGCCGCCAGGACCGGTTGTCACGAGACCGGCGATAACTTCAGCGGTGCCAGCAAGGTAGGGATCGCGCAGGCAAGACTCCTCCTTCACGTTCAGCTTGACCTTGTGAGGGACGGTGCGGTTATTTGCAAATCCGTGAGAATCGCACCACGCCTTGGAATATGAATCCGTGCAGCGTCCGCGCTCAAAAAGGGATATATCGTAATTTTCGTCGTAGTTGTCTCCGACGTAGATTTCGCTGCTCTCGGCGGGAGACCCCTCGTCGGCATAGGCTGCCGCAACGGGCACAAATGGTGTCATGACAAGGGAGAGGCAAAGAGCTGCTGAGACGATGGAGAGCAGGCATTTCTTCATGGCTGGCTCCTTAATCTGGCCTTTGATAGTTACTTGATGTCGCCTCCTTCCGCTTTATATCCGTTGTATTTGGCGTATTTCTTTAATAAGGCAAGAGGTTCTTCCTCTCCTTCGGATAAGCCGATGATGTTTCCTTGATCATCCAGTATGAATATGGACGGAATATGCTCAAGTTCATATTGGTCATACACGGTCTTATCTTAATCTATGTATATGGGAAAGTCTCCTTCATGGACCGAGGCTTCGTTTTGAAACGGGATACCGCTTCGATTCGTTCCGGACGCGGATGTGGACGTAACTGGTCTCGGTGCCAAGTGCGATTTCAGTGACGTATATGACTAAACGGGAATGTTTGAGCAGTGCCGGAGTCTTCATCTGGATTGTTCCGACTGAAACGTCAGCCCGAATACACTGCATGGCAACTCCAACAAGAATGCCCCCGGCGTAATCCTTCCCAAGGCACGGCAATAGCCAAGTTCAAGTGAACGCATAAAGGTGGCTCCCGATGGTTCGGAAGCCACCTTCACAATTTAACCGATGGAAAAATCGATTGCTAATTCAATTTGACCCAGATGGCTGGGCGAACTCCGAGAGTCGAATCCTGCGTGCTGCCGAGGTCGCCGCAGGAGATGCCACCTTCTTCGTCAATGTAACTAGTCAAGGGTTGACCGGCGTAGTAGGCCCCATATGAATCGTCTTCGCATTTCTCTATATCGGAAGCCCACCATGCCTCGGGGACGTCCGTGCCGGCTAGAGTCGCGTACATATTATCCTCGCTAAGGTAATCGCTCCAGGAGTCTAGAATCGTTACGTCGCCTGCTAAAATCCCGCGCTCGGCATCGTTGAAGGCGTATTCTATGAAGGGTCCGTTCAGATACCTATACAGCGAGCTTGACTTGAAGTCCCATACGTCTCCATTCTCGTTGAATTCCATCTCATCGATGCAATGCTCGGTCATGAGGAGAGCCCTGTCGCCCTCCTTGTGGAGGACTATCCATTCAATCGGTTGGCCCTCGATATCCTTTCCTGTATAAGCCGAGAGCTCGCCCGAATATGTTCCCAGTTCGACGGTCTGCTCAATCGCGACGCTTTCGATTTTCTCCTGCTCCGCCTTCATGTCCGCCCTTGCTTCGAGCATGGACGGCAGGGGCGAGATGGCGACCATGACGGCAAGCAGGACGATGCCCGCGACAGCCGCGACGGCTATTTTCTTCCTCCTTTTGGAGAGGTTCGCAATCTTCGCGCCGGCCTCTCTTGCCTTCTCGCCCGAGTCCCCGTATCCCTGCTCGGCCAGCCTCTCGAGGCTTTCCTTTGCGGCCTCAGCTTCCTTCCTGTTGCCCTTCTCGAGTATCGCGACGCTCGTCTTGTAGACCCTGTCCCTTCTGGATTCATCCAGGAACGCGGCATCTTCCAGATCCGCCAGTTTCTCGCGCACGGCGCCGCAGTTCCAGCAGGTTCCGCGCTTGAGGTTCACCGCCCCGCAGCCGCACTGCCACCATCCCTCGTGCTCGGAATGGACACCCGAGCATTTGCAGGCATCGGCGCCCATCTCGGAGAGCAGGACATCGCGTTCCGACTCCTCGATTCCGTTGAGCGCGAGTGGCGCGGGGTTATCGATGTCGACCGGGTCGTCGAAGGACGTCTCGCAGTCCGCTCGGGTCACAACGGCACGCGAGCCGGTGATAACAGACAGCTTGATTCTCACCGCCTTGGGCCTGAGCACCTCGCCGGCGGGCAGGTCGGCATCTAGGAGCGAGAAGTCGACGTTCTCCGTCTCCCCTCCCTCGCCCTCGAGCCCGACCGTGAACTCTATGCGGCTGATGGGTTTCGTCGATACGTTGACGATCTTTGTCTGGAGGAAGCAAGCTCCCGTCTCGGTGTCCCTGGAGACCTGGACGGCCAGTACCCTGACGGGGCAGAGTTCCTGCCAGGAGGGGTTGGCGTCGCGGTAGACGATCTTGTACTTTGACATGTCTACACCTCGGGCAGGGCGTCTTCATCCGTTTTTGCGCTGGGCGCCGGCGCAGCTCGGTCTGGCAGTGCGCAGACGATCAGGCCGACCATGAGCGCCGTGCCGAAAAGGCCGATGAACCAGAGGATTCCCGCGTCATTGGTGTAATGCCCCTTGGCCCTGGCAATCTTAACGAGCTCCGCCACGCCGCAGATGTTGGCGGCGATCGCCAGGAGAGGCAGGAAGAAGATTATCAGCTCCATAGTTCTCATTTTCGGTCCTTTCTTCTCGGCCGCCAGCTTCGACACCGGCGGTCATCCGTCACTTCCGATAACACCAATTCTACTGTCCTCACCTGCGAATTTGTTGAGCAACAAATTCGATTGAGTGAGCGGTTGATTGCGCCGCGAAGGCGTTTAGTTAATTACGTTTGCCGCTGCGGCAAGACCGATGCAGAAATCTGAAATAGCCCTACGCTCGGCGATGTATCTACAAACCCTGAGCGAAGGGAGCCGCAAATGCATGCAGCGGCAATTAACCTTCGGGGGGGGGGTATCTCCTAGGAGAACCCGCCTCCAAGGCCAATCTATCATCGAGTACGTCCTGATCATCGCCATCATCGGCCTGGTGATCGTGTTCGCGGGACCCGGCGTGGCGGGGGCCATCCGCAACCAGTTCAACCTGGTCGGCAACACGGTGAGCAATGGGACGACCGGCGGGGTCGAGGGCGGCGCAACCGGCGGCGGCTCTGCGGGAGCCGATTCCGCGACCGTCCAGGCGGCTGTCGCCAAGGACGCGAAGGACTGGACGCTCGACGAGCAGGAGGCCGTGGCCGAGGACATCGCCGCCAAGGGCGAGGCGTCGCCGGCGTACGCAAAGGCGAAGGCCGCGATGGACGCGGGGACGAAGTTCTCGATGAAGTTGACGAACGGCAAGACGCTCGAGTATCGCATCATCGGTATCAACCACGATGACCTCGGGGACGGCTCCGGTAAGGCTGGGCTCACGTTCGAGGTAACCAACACTGCCATGGACGAGCAGCGAATGAACGCCACGAGCACCAATGCCGGCGGCTGGGAGAAATCGGAGATCCGCGGCCGCCTCAATTCCGGTGACCTCTGGTCGCTCCTACCGATCGAACTCCAGTCCAAGGCGAAGGCCGTCACGAAGATGACCGATAACAAGGGTGGTGGCAGTGCCAGCGCCCCATCGGCCACGACCGATAAAGTCTTCCTGCTCTCGATGACCGAGATCTACGGAGACCGCCAGACCGACGGTACCCAGTACGAGTACTACAAATCCAAGGGCGTGACGTACTCGAACCATTCAGGGGTGTCGTCGAGCTTTTATCACTGGACGCGCTCCGTGGATCCGAGCGGCTCCGCGTACTTCCGCTGTATCTATAGCAACGGTAACTATAACGACTACGGCGCGACGTACTCGTATTGCATATGCCTCGCCTGGTGTTTTTAACCTGTCTTCTAGCTTGTCTTCTAGTTTGTCTAGTGAAAGGCCCGTGCAATCCTGCGCGGGCCTTTCTTTTGGCGATTACTTGAACAATTTGAGGTTCATGGTACAAAGGTAGTCGGTTCGAGGAAAAAGGGGTCGTACTGCGCCTCTCAGAGCGCCTGCCGCACTTCACCTCTATTACCTCTGCGGCGCCCTCGTATAGGGCCCATCCCGCTTGCCGTTTCGTTGCAACCGCTCACTTGTCCACCGGTCAAGTGAACTACTGGAATAAATACAGCGACACGCTTGTCCGTTACAGTCGCTATATCTGTGTAAATCGCCGCGATAAATACAGCCCGTACTCGGCTGTATACCAGCTACGCGTATGTAGATTCATATCGCGTTAATAAATCGGCTCAAGCGCGTGCAAAACGCGCAAGTAGCCGCAAAAGGCGAATATCGCGTAGGTAGATTTTTAGCACCCTGTTGCTTAATCAAAATTAAGCAATTGCTTAGAACAAAAAAGGTCAGGCACTAGGTGCCTGACCTGCAAACTTCTGGTCGGGACGACTGGATTCGAACCAGCGACCCCTTGACCCCCAGTCAAGTGCGCTACCAAGCTGCGCCACGTCCCGAAGCTTTTGTTTGTTGCTCTGCTCTCGCTCGCAACAGGGAGTATATTAACCCGAAACTTTGTCCTTGTGCAAGAACTTTTTTACAAATTTTGAAGCAAGTCCAAAATTGTATCTGCGAGCTGGGGTTTTGTTAGTACGGGTAGTTCTTGCGTACCCGCTATGCTCACGATCCAAGCCTTGTTGGTGTCGGTTCCAAAGCCCGAATCGGCGCGTGAGACATCGTTGGCGATAATGGCATCGCAGCCTTTGCGGGTCAATTTGCGCTCGGCGTACTCGACGACGTTATCAGTCTCGGCTGCAAAGCCGATTACGAGGCGATCGCCCTTTTGGCGTGAAAGTTCGGCCAAGATGTCAACGGTCTCGACGAGCTCGATTCGATCCAGGCGCTCGTTGGCCTTTTTGAGCTTATGGTCCGCCGGGGCCGCCGGCGTGTAGTCGGCGACGGCGGCGGCGCAAATGGCCGTGTCGGCCGTCTGGAAGGCGCTCAGCGCTGCCTTCAGCATTTCAGCGGCGGTCTGCACGCGCACGCACTCCACGCCGTGGGGAACGTCGAGCGATGTCGGTCCCAGCACGAGCGTGACGGCGGCACCGCGACGTGCGGCCTCCCCCGCCAGGGCGATACCCATCTTGCCCGAAGAACGGTTGCCAATGAAGCGCACGGGGTCAATCGGCTCATGCGTGGGGCCGGCGGTAATGACGATGCGCTTGCCCGCCAGGTCTTGTTGCACGGGATTGAGCACCTCGCAGACGGCCTCGACGATGTCCTCGGGTTCGCTCATGCGCCCCGTGTCCACGTCGCCGCAGGCAAGGTAGCCACTGCCGGGTCCCACCACGTGGACGCCGCGCTCGCACAGCGTGGCCATATTGGCCTGCGTGGCCGACGCCTTCCACATGCCATTGTTCATGGCCGGCGCGATAACGACGGGCCGCGGTGTCGCAAGCAGCGTTGTGGAGATGAGGTCATCGGCGATGCCGTTGGCCATCTTGGCGATGATATTGGCCGTCGCGGGCGCCACGACCACCAAGTCGGGCTCCTGCGCCAGCGAGATATGGTGGATGGGGTCAGATGGGTCGTCGAATAGCCCAACCGCGACCGGCTCATTGGTGAGCGCGCGGAAGGTAAGCGGCCCCACGAACTCGGTGGCATGCTCGCTCATGACGACCTTGACGTGCGCGCCGCGCTTTTGGAGCAGACGCACGATATTGCACGACTTATAGGCGGCGATCCCGCCGGTAATGCCCAGCAGGATCGTTTTTCCCTCAAGTTGCATTGAATTGTTGGGTGCCACCATCGTTTAAGCTTCCTTGCTAGGGAGCACGAGCAGGCGGTGGCAGTACGGGCAGTGCGTAATCTCACTACCGTCGTGGCTGAGGTCGCTCATGGACGAAGCCTGCAGCGCGGTGTGGCAGACCGTAGGGATGTTACCCTGGATGGTCTCAACAGCCAGGCCGCGGAACTGTTTGAGCAGGCGCTCGTAGTCGGTGAGCACGTCGGTCGGCAGCGTAGCGGCAAGGGCGGTGCGCTCCTTGGTGGCGGCGTCAATCTGAGCCTGCAGGTCGGCGGCCTTGGCGCGGGCGGCCTTGGTATCGGCCTTCACGCCCTCCTCGAACTTGGCGATGATGGCCTGCGCGCGAGTCTCGCGGTCGAGCGCCTCCTTATGGGCGACAACGACGTCCTTGCGGGTGTGCTCGATCTTGTCCAGGCGCTTGGCCAGGGTGGCAAGCTCGTTCTCCAGGTCCTGCACCTCGCGGTAGTCGGAACCGTCGACGTGACGTTTCTTGGCGGCCTCGATGGCGTTGTTGGTCTGAATCTCGGTGGTGTTGAGATCGTCGAGCTCAATGTCCAGGTCCTTGCGCTGGGCGTAGAGCTTGGTCATCTCGGACTTGAGCTTCACATAGGTCTTGCGCTTGGAAGCGAGCTCCTTGAGCTCCGGCATATTGGCAAGTTCGCTCTTGTTGCGGGCGAGCTCCAAATCGATCTGTTGCAGCTTGAGTAGCGTAGCGCCGGCGCTCATAAGTTCTCTCCTTTTGTCACAGTCCACCATTGGCAAGGGTTCAGTATTTTAATCGCATGACGGGGGTCGACCCCGGCGTCAACTGCAGAGTTCATCAATATATCAACCAACGGCTCCTCAGAGCGGTCGTGGCCGAGCAAGATCACCGGCAGCCCGCGCAAGGCAAGATCCTGGGCCACGTGGTAGCCGGCCTCACCGGTCACGATGACATCTGCACCGGCGGCAATGGCAAGCTCACCAAAGTCGCCCAGGGAGCCGCCCAGAATGGCGACAGTGCGGCACGGGTGCTCGGCTTCGCCCCATACGCGCGGGTCGCTGCCATAGGCTGTGGCGGCACGGTTGGCGAGATCGCGCAGGCTGTAGACGTCGTGGAGGGTCGCGAGTGCGCCCAGACCGGTGAGCTCAGGCTCGTCCACATGCTCCAGCGAGCTCATGGGCTCAGCGCCCAGCAACTCACTCAGGCGAACGCGCGCCTCGTGCGATCGGTCCAGGTTGGTGTGAAGCGAGATGATGCTCACGCCGCAACGAGCTGCCTCGTACAACACAGCGCTGCATTGGGGACGCGATACATCCGCCGGGCAAAACGCCTCGGGCGCCTTGATATAAATGGGATGATGCGTCAGCAGCACGTTGGCGCCGGCCTCGAGAGCACGGTGCACGTTGGCCTCGGTAGCGTCAAGTGCGCAGGCGACGCCGGTGATCTCGGCAGCAGGATCTCCCACAGATAGCCCTACATGATCCCAGCCCTCGGAGTCCGCCTTGGGGTAGCGCGCCAGCAGCGCACGTTCAAGCTCGGAGACGATCATGCGGCACCCACGATCGACAGCAGCGTCTGGGCAAAGTTGTCCAGGTCGGAAGGGTTCACGCGGTCATCAAACGAGATGCGCAGTGCGCCCAGCGCCTGCTCGCGACCAATGCCCATGGCGCTGAGCACGTGGCTCGGGTCCATGCTGCCGCTCGAGCAAGCTGATCCGGCCGATACCTCAAACCCGGCGGCATCGAGCTTGATGATGAGCTCTTCGGAGTCCATGCCATCAACGTAGATCGACACCATGCCCGGCAGGCGATCGGCCTGTGCGTAGTCGCCCATCGTGGCGTGAATGCGCGGATGGGCTGTAAGCGTGGCGTAGAGCTTATCGGACAGGGCCTGTAGCGTCGCGCGCTCGCGGTCCACATTCGGCAGCAACACAGAAGCGGCAGCGGCAAAAGCCAGCTGCGTGCGCAGATCCTGCGTGCCGGCACGACGACCGGCCTCCTGTCCGCCGCCAAAGATGCGCGGGCGCAACGGCGTGCGGCTCTTAAGGTAGAGTGCGCCAGATGCCACGGGACCGCCAATCTTGTGGGCTGCGACGGACATGGCGTCGACGCCCAGCTCGGTGACATCGAGTGGAATATGCAAGTAGCCCTGGATGGCATCGGTGTGGAACAGGGCGCCCACGGTATGCGCGGCCGCGGCAAGCTCGCGGATGGGCTGCACCACGCCGGTCTCGTTGTTGGCAACCATGATGCTCACGAGCGCCACGTCGTCGCCTAGTAGCTCGACAAGCGCGGCAGGCTCAATGTAGCCCGCGCGGCAGGGCTGCACCAGGTCGACGGTAAAGCCGGCGGCACGCAGCAGCGGCAGGTTGTCCAGAATCGAATCGTGCTCGATGGCCGAAACGATTACACGACCGCGCTTGCGATCGCGCTGACGAGCGCCCTCGGCAAGACCGAGCAGCGCCAGCTGGTTGGCTTCGGTGCCGCCGTTGGTCAGTACAATCTCGGACGGGCGGACGTGCGCGCCAAAGCTGCGGGCGATCTCGCGACGTGCAACCTCCAGACGCGCGGCAGCCTTGCGGCCGAGCGAATGCAGCGAGTTGGGGTTGACGCCGGCAAGCTCGCTGTCGTCGTACTTGCGCTGCGCAAGGAGCGCCTCGGCGCGCATTGGCGTCGAGGCGGCATAGTCAAGATTCACGGGTATGCGGTTTTGACCTGCGGTCATAAGGGTTTATGCCTCCTGTGCGGCCTCGTTGCCCAACTTCTGCAGCAGTGCAACCTCGGCGGCGGGATCTTCGGACTTAAATACGGCGGAGCCGGCTACGAGCACGTTGGCGCCAGCTTTGACAACCTCAGCGATATTTTTGGAAGAGATACCGCCATCGACCTCGATCAGGGGCGACACGCCGTGGCGCTCGCACATGGCCTTGAGCTCGTGGAGCTTATGCAGAGTGCCCGGGATAAAGCTCTGGCCGCCAAAGCCCGGGTTCACGCTCATGAGCAGCACCATATCGACGACGTCGATGATGCTCTCGAGCACGCACACGGGGGTGGCGGGGTTGAGCACCACGCCGGCCTTGACGCCGCGCTGCTGCAGATGCGTGAGCGTGCGGTGCAGGTGCGTGGAAGCCTCGTAGTGCACGGTGATCATGTCGGCACCGGCGTCGGCGTACCAATCGACCGTCTCGTCGGGGTTCGTCACCATGAGGTGCGCGTCGACCGGTACATCGGTGGAGCGCTTGACGGCCTTAAGGATGTCAACGCCAAAGGTGAGGTTGCCGGTAAAGTGACCGTCCATAACGTCGAAGTGCACGTAGTCGGCGCCGGCGATCTTGTCGAGTTCGCCCTTGAGGTTGGCCATATCGGCCGAGAGGACGGACGGAGCGATTTTGATGGAACCCATGGTAGTAGCCTTTCTGCGCTAGTCGGTGAGTCCGTAGAACTCTTGAGAAGGGACGCGATCGGTAAGAATCTCGAGCGCCCTATCCAAAGTAACACCGTTGTAGAGCGTTTGCTCTACGGCAAAGGTGAGCGGAATGTCTACGCCCAGTGAACGGGCGAGCTCGCTGACGCTGCGGGCCGCGACGGCGCCCTCCACCACCATATGCGTACGTGCCTGGTACTCGTCGAGCGAGACGCCGTGGGCAAACTCGTAGCCAAAGGTGCGGTTGCGCGAATGCTCGGAGGTGCACGTGGCCACGAGGTCGCCCGTGCCGGCCAGCCCCATGCAGGTGATGGCCTGCCCGCCGCAGCGCACGACGAGGCGGCTCATCTCGGCCAAGCCGCG
Organism: uncultured bacterium; assembly: GCA_905214905.1. GTDB lineage: Bacteria > Actinomycetota > Coriobacteriia > Coriobacteriales > Coriobacteriaceae > Collinsella. Next base: position 23,635 of record CAJMNK010000030.1, read on the forward strand.
CGTCATGAGCATGGCAGCCGTGTTGTCGCCGTACCCCAGGCCGTAGGACACGCCCACTGCGATGGCTATTACGTTCTTGAACGCCGCGCACAGCTCCACGCCGCACACGTCGTCG
>CAJMNK010000031.1 GCA_905214905.1 uncultured bacterium
CCTGCGGCCCCGCGCGGGCGCCCCCGGTTAACCAACCTCTTCGATAGGAGCTTTTCCCACATGGCAGACATCGCTTTCGAGAAGGACCTCTCCGTCGCCGATACCGGCATCGGGGGCCTCAAGGTCGTCGACCTCGCCGTCCACGGCGACTCGCGCGGCTGGTTCAAGGAGAACTGGCAGCGCGCCAAGATGACCGCTCTGGGCATCCCCGACCTCAAGGTCGTCCAGAACAACGTCTCCTACAACGACAGCCGCGGCGTCACCCGCGGCATCCACGCCGAGCCCTGGGACAAGTTCATCTCCGTCGCCCGCGGCTCGGTCTTCGGCGCCTGGGTGGACCTGCGCGAGGGCAGCGAGACCTTCGGCAAGGTGTTCACGACCGTTCTGGATCCCAGCAAGGCCATCTACGTCCCGCGCGGCGTGGGCAACTCCTTCCAGGCGCTCGAGGACGGCACCGCCTACACCTACTTGGTGGACGCCCACTGGTCGCTCGAGCTGAAGAAGACCTATACCTTCGTGAACCTCGCCGACCCCGAGCTCGCCATCGGGTGGCCGATCCCGCTGGCCGAGGCCACCGTCTCCGAGGCCGACCTCAACCACCCGATGCTGAAGGACGTCGTCCCCATGGCTCCCAGGCGCACCCTCGTCACCGGCTGCAACGGCCAGCTGGGCCATGCGGTCCGCGAGCTCGCCGAGGGGCGCGGCGTCGCCAAGGACTTCGACTTCTGCGACATCGACACCTTCGACATGTCCGACCCGGACGCCTATTCGCAGTACGACTGGTCGCTCTACGGCACCGTCATCAACTGCGGCGCCTACACGGCCGTGGATAAAGCGGAGACACCCGAGGGCCGCGCGACCGCATGGAAGGCCAACGCGACCGGGCCGGCGCTGCTCGCCCGCACCTGCGCCGGGCACGGCATCACCCTGGTCCACGTGTCCTCCGACTACGTCTTCGACGGCACCGCCGAGGTGCACGACGAGGACGAGCCCCTCAGCCCGCTGTCCGTCTACGGCCAGACCAAGGCCGCCGGCGACATCGCCGTGGCCGGGTGCCCGCGCCACTACATCATGCGCAGCTCCTGGGTCATCGGCGAGGGACACAACTTCGTCAAGACGATGAAGTGCCTGTCCGACCGCGTCGCCGACCCGGAGGACGGGCTCGCGCAGGTCACCGTGGTCGACGACCAGCTGGGCCGCCTGACCTTCACGCGCGACATGGCCGAGGCCATCTTCCACGTGCTGGGGACGCACGCCCCCTACGGCACCTACGACTGCACCGGCTCCGGCGCCGTGAAGAGCTGGGCGGACATCGCCCGCGCCGTCTTCGAGGCCGCCAACGGTAACGGCGACAGGGTCGTGCCAGTATCGACCGCCGACTACTACGCGAGTGCCGAGGGCCCCATCGCCCCGCGCCCGGTCCACTCCGCGCTCGACCTGTCCAGGCTCGAGTCGGTCGGGTTCCACATGCCCGACTGGGAGGAAGGGCTTTCCTGCTATTTGAATCAAATCGAAGATTGGAGTGCCCGTGGTTAAAGTACTTCAGGTTACCTCGAAACTGTTCAGGGGTGGCGCGGAGGCATTCATCATGAACGTCTACCGCAATATCTGCCGCACTCAGGTGCAGTTCGACTTTCTCGTCTTCCACACCCCCCGCGAATACTACGAGGATGAGGTCGAGAGCCTTGGCGGGCATGTGTACCACGTGCCCATCATGGAGGGCGCGAACCTGCTGCGCCGCAAGCGGATGTTGGACGCCTTCTTTGACGAGCATCACGACTACGCCGCCGTGCACTGCCATATGGCTGCGCTCGGGCGCGACGTCCTGCGCTCGGCGGGCGAGCACGGCGTCGGGCGACTATTCTCACACTCGCACATCGCCGATTTCGAGCGCACCCCGCGCAATATCGTGAAGCAGGCTTTCCAGAAGGGTTTCGGCGAGTATGCGACCAAGCGGCTGGCCTGTTCGAGGACCGCGGGGGAGTTCATGTATCCAGGCAAAGATTTTGAGGTAGTGAACAACGGCATCGACGTGGCGCGGTTCGCCTTCGACGCCGCACGAAGGGACGCTTTCAGGGGTTCGTACGGGTTTTCGGAGGAAGACATCCTGGTTGGCCATGTCGGACGCTTCGAACTGATGAAGAATCATGCCTTCCTCATCGATGCTTTTGCCGCCCTCGCCCGTATTGACGAGCATGCGTTTCTCGTCCTTGCGGGGGACGGCTCACTGCGCGAGAACGTCGAGAGGAGGGCAGGTGATCTCGGGCTTTCCGAGCGCGTGTGCTTCTTAGGACTGCTCGACGATATGCCCTCGTTCTACGATGGGGTTGATTGCTTCGCCATGCCTTCGTTGTCTGAGGGACTGCCGTTTTCGGCGGTGGAGGCGCAGTGCTCCGGGTTGCCGTGCGTGCTTTCGGACAGGATTACCGACGAGGTGGCCATTACCGACTTGGTGGAGTATCTGCCGCTGGAGGCGGGGGCCGAGGCCTGGGCCGACTGCATTGAGCGCGCGCTTGGATACTCGAGCGGTATGCGCAAGGGCTACGCGGGAGTCGTGGCGGATGAGGGGTTTGATATTCACGGGACTGTCGCGCAGCTTGCTGCGCTATACATGGGACGGGGGTAGTTTTGTCTTCCGTTGCTTTAAAGGTCGGATACAGAGCGAAGGATGCTGGACGTCCTAAGATTCTTGCGCGTGAGGCGTTTCAAGTCATCTTGCTTGTCATCCTTATCGCCTCGCCCATGCTTGATGGTTTCATCAAGGCGTTTTCGTATGCTGACGAGCTCGCCGCCATTCTTCTCGTTGGATGGGGGCTTTTTAGAAAAGACAAGATTGTGCTTAACGGAGGGGAGCGTATCGGCATTTTGGCCGTCGCTTTGCTGCTTGCGCTCGGACTTGCTTCAAACTTCGTTACAGGCTATCAGCAAAGTAAGTTTGCTATTGCCGTAGATGCGTTCACATGCTTCAAGGTTTTCGCGGCATATTATGGAGCGCTGCAGGTCGTATATGGTGAGGAGAGGATTCTTTCGCTTGCGATCGGTGTTGTGAAACTGCTTATAGCCGCCGCCCTTTTCGGCTACGCACTCCATCTTTCGGGGGTTGTGCCGATGGGGAGTGACCGACATTTCATGGGTGTGCCTTGCTATCGCTTCGTGTTCGGACATACCACAGAGCTCGCAGCGTATTGTGTCGGCATCTCCGCTCTCTTGATGACCGATGCGAAAAAGAACAAGGTATGGATTATCCTCGACATTTTGCTCTTGCTTTCGACTATGAGGGCGAAAGCCGTCGGAATCGCCTTCGTCATCGGCTTCTTTCTGGTTAGGGGGTTGGTGACGCGCGGGGACAAGAAGCCCACAGTATTCTTGTACCTGATTCTCGTAGTTGGTGTATTGTTCTTGGGCGCTGATCAGCTGCAGTTCTATTTTGGGGATACGACGTCGGCCAGGTATCTTCTTCAGTCCACTTCTATGCAGATTGCGCAGAGTTTGTTTCCCTTTGGCTCGGGTTTCGGCACGTACGCTAGCTATATGTCGGGCGAGTATTACTCGCCTCTTTATTATCTATATGGGCTTTCCGGCGTCTATGGCTTGAGCCCAGATTACCACGCTTTCGTTAGCGACAGCTTCTGGCCTACGGTCATCGGGCAGTTTGGTTTTTTCGGGCTTGCGCTTTTCACCCTGCTCATCGGGACGTTCTTCTATTCGTTCATATCGAGGTCAAGGTCTCATCGGGTTCCTGTCGGTGCATACGTGATTATTCCTCTCTATTACATGATATTGAGTACGGCTGACGCTTCCTTCTTTAATTTTTATGGGCCTTTTTACGCTATGGTGATGGCGATTGTGTCGACAGATTTTCCTTCAAAGTCAGAGAGTAGGACAGAGGGATTTAAACGCAACTACGAAATGAAAGACAACGGATGAATATGGAAATCGACTTTGTAATTCCATGGGTGGATGACTCGGATTCAGAATGGCTCTCGGAGAGGAATAGGTACGAGGGACCGTCGGATTCGGCTTCTGCTCACGGACAGGACAAGCGATATCGGGATTGGGGCCTACTTCGGTACTTCTTTCGCAGTGTCGCTTTGAACGCACCTTGGGTCCGCAAGGTTCATTTCTTGACCTATGGGCATCTTCCTAAGTGGCTCGACACTTCGAATCCAAAACTTCATATCGTGAAGCATGAAGATTACATCCCCCATGAGTACCTTCCCACCTTCAATTCCAACGTCATCGAACTTAACGCAAACCGAATCGAGAGTTTGGCGGAGCAGTTTGTTTTGTTCAACGATGATTTGATCGTTCTAAATCGTACAAGCGAGGACGATTATTTCCATAAGGGATTGCCGAGGGCGACCGCCGTATTAAGTGCCGGTGGTCTCGCCCGAGGGGACGAGTTCTATGTTCCTTTTAACGTTGCGAGCGTCCTTAGCACTCATTTTGTGCCGTTGAATTGCGTCAGGAGTCATCCGCTGAAATGGCTCAGCCCCGCATATGGGACGATGGCCCTGAGAACGGTACTCATGCTTGCATTTCCATCGTTTAAGGGATTTTATGAACCGCACCTCTGCAATTCTTTCTTGAAATCAACCTTCGATGAGGTTTGGGCTGAAGAGAAGGATGAGCTGGAGAGAACTTCCTCACATCGATTCAGGCAGGCTACCGATATATCGAACTGGCTTATGAAAGATTGGCAGTGCGCAAAAGGCGACTTTTATCCGCGGCCCATCTCATTTGGAAAGAGTTTTAATTTAGGAATTGACTTCGATTCAACCCTGGAAGAGGCTGAATCGTATCTTCGCGGGCGCAAGGGAAAGGTCGTCTGTCTCAATGACGGCGACCTCACGCCGGAGCAGTACGAGACTGCGCGGACGAGAATTCTCGCCTGCCTTGACGAACTTTTCCCCGAAAAATGTGAATTCGAGCTTTAGGGGCAGACGATGCACATAATCAAAGAGGCTGCTAAGGCCCTGGTCGCAAAGCTTGGCTTCCAAACGAATAGGCGTATCGTCGTCTTCGAGTCCGACGATTGGGGTGCCGTGAGGGTCCCGGATTCCGATGCACTTGCGGCATTTGAGAATCGCTTCCCCTCTTTCAGGCTCGATCACTACCAATCTTTTGACGGCTTGGAGAAGAAGGCTGACGTAAGCGCCCTCTCTTCTTTGCTGCGTGAGAATGCGGTGCGATTTCGGGCTTCCGCGCCAGTGTTCACGTTGAACTTCGCAACCGCCAACCCTGATTTCAATCGATGCGTTCCTGGTAACGCTGATGTGGCGCACTTTGGATTTGAGCCAATAGATAAAACCTACCGAACCTATGACGGAGACGAGGGAGTACTCGATTTCGTTCGGCTGGGCTGCGGTGAAACAGCACTGCATCCGCAGCTCCACGGACGAGAGCATCTCAACGCTACGGCATGGCTCACCGATGCGGCCACCGACCCTGTGGTGGAATATGCCTGTAGCTTGAGAATGGTAGGGCTGGACGATGCCTTCTACAATGGGATTGACGCTCTCAACAATGGAAACACTCTGATTGACGTGCACGGATACCTTGAAGACGCGGTCGCGATTTTCAAACGCCTTTTTGGCTTCGCCCCCAGGAGCTTCATCCCACCATGCTATGTCGCCAACAAGGAATGTGAGCTCATCGCCGCTGAGCTGGGCATCGAGACGATCCAATCATCGCCGAAGAGGAATGTTCCGAAAGGGAACGACTCCTATTCGAGGAGGATTAATGTTTTCGGACGCTCCAACGTACCTGGGCAGTGCCGCTTAATCCGCAATGTGCAGTTCGAGCCCTCGCGTTCTATGTTTCAAGGCAAGAACGTCGACGAGTGCGTCGACGCTGCTTTCGCCGAAATCGAGACGGCTTTCAGGCGTAGGCAGCCAGCGGTGGTATGCACCCATCGCGTCAACTACACTTCACGCGTGGATGAGAGGCATCGTGCGTTCTCGCTCGAGGCCCTCGACGGGCTTCTGCAGGAGTTGGCGACGCGGTACCCGGACTGCGAGTTCATGACGTCCGACGAATTGGGACGGGCGATTCTTTCTGGAGGTGTTATAGATCGATGACTTGTGAAAGACACATCGACTTCCCCAAGGGGTGGCGTATTCTGGTCGTAGGCGGCGATCACCACAACACCCTGGCGAGTCTGAGGAGCCTCGGAAGAGATGGGGTCCCGTTCGACTTGCTTCTTCATTCGGGTATGAAAAGCGCCGACGGGCTCATGGTACCGTCCTCGAAGTATTGTCCCAAGAACTTCGAGCTTGTCGATAACAGCGTAGAGGCCATCTCGGAAGGTTATCGGTCCTGGCTTACAGACAAAGACCCAAGATTGTGCATCGTTCTCGCCAGCTCGGATCTTTCCGCCTACGTCGCCGACCGCGAGCTTGCCCCGAAAGGCATCGTCACGTATTCGTTTTCAGGCGAGCCCGGCAGGGTTGCGGGATTGATGGACAAGTACGAGCAGTATGTTTGGGCGCAAGCGCACGGCGTGCCCATGGCGCGTTCGGTCATCGTTACGAGTCGTGATCACGCGGCGGCCGGGCTCAGCTTTCCCCTCATATTGAAGCCGCTCGTGAGCGCGTTCGGCGAGAAGACCGACATCGCGATTGTGGACTCCCCGGATTCCTACGCCGCTGCCGTCACCCGCCTATTCGCGGACGGCTACGAGCGACTCTTGGTCCAGGAGGTCGTGGACTTCGACTACGAGGCCGTGGCCTCGGGCTGCATCTTCCTGTCGGATGGAAAGGAATCGCACATAACGCTGCGAAAAGAGCTCACGTTCCCAAGGAAGGCCGGCAACGTCGCCATCGGGTGTTCCGAGGCGGCTCCCGAGATGGAAAAGCTCCTCGAAAAAGTAATCGGCGAGCTCTCGAGCGAGGGCTTCAGGGGCATGTTCGACATCGAGGTCTTCGCCACCAGGGATGGGGCGGTCCTAAACGAGATCAACTTCAGGCAGAGCGGGAACATGTTCGCCTGTCTCGACGGCGGTATGTCACTGCCGCTTCTTTGGGCCCTCGACGCGGCGGGGGAGGAGATTCGCCCTCCCGAGCCATTCGGTGGGCGGTTGAGGATTGTCGCCGAGCCACAACTGGTCTCGGGTGTTACCCACAGGCAGATAGGCGTCGGCGCAGCGATTGCCGCCATGGCGGGGGCAGATAGCTTCGCCTTGCGCGCGAAAGACGACAAGGCGCCGTCTCGGCGGTTTTTCCTCGGTGGCTTCGCGGCCAAGCTTTCCAAGGCGCTACGCAAGAAGGGGCGTTGATGGTCGGTAGGGTGAAATCGCTGCTGGGCCGGCTCAAAGGCAACGAGTTTTGGCTGAAGCTCGCCAAGAACGTCTCTACGATTGTGGTGGGGCAGGGGGGCGCCTCTGCGCTCAACATGGTCACGACGTTCTTGTCCGCCGGGTTCCTCGGGGCCGCAGGCTACGGTTCATTGATGATCGGCCAGACGTTCATGCAGGCCGTGGACGCGTTCCTCAACTTCCAGTCTTGGCAGGGAGTGATTCGCTATGGGTCGATTTGCCAGGAGCGAAGGGACGACGCCGGACTCGCCGCGACCATAAAGGCTGGTTTCTTCGTCGACATCGCCTCCGCCCTCATGGGGTGCGCGGTCGCTTTCGCGATTGTTCCGCTCGTCTCAAGCTTGCTCGGGTGGGATGACGTCTCCACGCTCGCCGCGACGATATTCTGCTTCGAGATTGCTGTGCATGTCGAGGGCACGCCGACCGGAGTGCTGAGGCTTTTTGACAAGTTCAAATATGTCGCCATCCATGCGGTCGCAGTGGCGGCGCTGAAGCTCGTCCTCGCCGCGGCAGTGTTCTACGCTGTTGGCCCGAATGTCGCTGCGATTGCGTTTGCCTACTGCGCGGCGGACGTCCTAAAGAGTGTGTCGTTGTTCGCTATCGCGCTCTTCGTTGTCGGTAAGCATGTCGGCCTGAAGGGCGTGGCTGCTGCCAGGAGGCGCGACCTCCCTGAGGGCTTCTTCTCTTTCACAATGTGGTCGAACCTGGCTGCGACCGCCGACGCGCCAATCCAGTACTTCGACGTATTCTTCCTATCCATGCTTTCCAGCGAGGTTGTTGGTGTGTTCAAGTTCTTCAAGCAGCTGCTCTCGGCTTTCACCCTACTCTCGACGCCGGTGCAGCAGGCAATCATGCCTCAGCTCGCAGAGCTGATAGCCAAGGGGCAGGACGACCAGGCTTTTGTCGTTGTGAAGAAAATCGAGCGCATGGTCTTCAAGGTCGTTGCGCCTTGCGCGGCCTTGGCAATCATTGCGGTTCCGCCCGCTCTCTCGTTTTTCATGGATCCAGTCTACGGAGGCTACTGGCACTTGTTCGCCACCCTTGCGGCGCTGACTGTCGTCAGCATCACCTTCTCGGCGCTACACCCATGCTTTACAGCCTACGGGCTGTCGAAGCAGTCTGCGGGGATAACGCTTCTGGCCAACGTAATCTACCTCATCGCCTGCTATCTTCTTCTGGGCGCTATCGACATCATGGCGATTCCGCTGGCCATGGGCGTCCAGTATGCATTGACGATCGGCCTTAAATCCTTGTTTATCAAGAAGATCGTTCTTGCCTAGACCTTTGGCCCGTCGATGAAAGATGCAATTCTCCTTGAAGGCTCGGCGCAGCTCATACGCGTCGAGCCTTTTCTAGCGGCTTTCTAGCACCCACTTCTGCGCCGTAGTGCCGTTTGACCGGTACAGCTGGACGTTGGTCCCGGGGGCGGACTTGCCGCCCGCGGCGTCGAGCACGCACGAGGGGTTCTTCGCCGAGGCGATTGTCACGGTGCCGTCCGCGTTGTCGGAGATTGCCCAGCGCTGGGCGCCCGTCCCGTTGCGCGTGAATTGCTGGACGTTGCCCCCGGGCCGGGCCGAGCCGCCCTGGACGTCGAGCGCCAGCCCCGATTTCGCGTTGGTTATCTCGTAAGCACCGGCATGCGCGTCGTATCGGAAGCGGAGTACCTGGGCGGAGGTCCCGTTCGTCGACCAGAGCTGGACGTTTGCGCCGGGGTCGAGCGAGCCTGATGCCACGTCGAGCGAGGCATCGCCGGGCAGGGCGCTTTTGACGGTGAAGTAGCCGTCGAATTCGGTTGGTTTTGGAATGGGTTTTGTCTCGGGATACTCAGCCTCGAAGTCGAACTTCGCTGACCACTGGTAGCTCGAGGCCGTCGTGACATTAGACGTCACCGTGAGTGTTACGCCGTTGGAGGCCACGCTCCATTCCCTCTGGTTCATATCGTACGCAACGAGCGCGTTTTGTATTCCCGAGATGCTCGGCGGGAAGGTTCCGTTGTCAGCATCTATGGAAAAGCTCTCTTCCTTGGCATCCAAGTGCTGCTGAATGCGGTCGGCATACTTCTCGGCCCATTCATTGGCCTTGCCGTTTCGCACAAAGTAATTGTTGGACAGATCGGTCGAGCGGTAGGCGTAGTCATCCTTTTGGTAGTTTGCCGTGTGGTCGGAGTGGGCGATTGCCATGAGCTCGTCGGTCAGGCCAAAGTACAGATGGCGCTGGTCCAGGTCTCCGTACCAGTTGTCGCTGGTGTCGTCCCAGGTTAGGTCCATCTGGCACCATTTGCCGTCGATCTTTACGGCGTTCCAGGTGTGGCCGTTGCCGGTGATGCGGCCGTTGGCGATGCCCGCGGCGTCAAGGAGCTTGGAGTAGATGCGCTGGTAGCTCTCGCAGGTGCCCTGGTGGCGCGTGAGGCCGCTTTCGGCCGAGCACCAGTTGAGGCTGTGGTCGTACTCCAGCTGGTCGAGCGTCCAGTCGTGGAACCACAGCGCCATGTTGTATTCCGAGCCGTTTGTTTGTTGCCTGCACAGGTCCACGGCGTCGTTGACGATCTGCGTGACGCTCGGGCGGGCGGCGTCGTTTACGGTCACCTCCGCCGTGGTGCGCAGGTAGTAGATCCCCTTGTCGTTTTGGGGGTCGTTTCTGTCGTTGTCCATAAAGTAGAAGTAGATGCGGTACGTGCCCGACGCCGTGAAGTCAAAGGTAAAGTCGTGGCCCGCGGTGCCCAGGCTGTAGTAGCTGGCCCATGCCGGGCGCGACGGGTCGCAGACGCTTTCCTGGCTGCCGCCGTCCCAATAGGTGGGCACGTCCATGCGCGCCTTGGCCTGGGACGAGCCGTTGGCCTGGGTTACGTGGAAGGTCGTCGCGGTGCCCGCGGGGGCGTCGTTCCAGGAGACGGTGAAGGTGACGCCGTTTTGGGTTGCGGTGGCGGAGTGGGCGTAGCCGGCTTGTGACGTGGTGGAGATTGCCTCGGGCGTGCCGTTGGTTTGGGCACGAAGGGATGGGGCGGGGGTGCCGGTTGCGGCGGCGGTGCCGTCGGCGCTTTCCGTGTTGACGGCGCTGGTGCCGGTGGATGTTGCGGTGCTGTCCTCTGCGGTATCTGCTGTCGTATTTGTGTTGGTGCCGTCTTCGGCCTTGCCTGTGTCGCTGCTCGTGGCGTCGGCTTCCGCTTGCTGCTCGGCGGCTGCCTGAGGCTGGATGGCTTCCGCGACGGCTGCCATAGGCATCGTCGAGCTGACCATGGACGTGCACGCGATCGCGCAGAGCAGGTAGTAAATAGGTCGTTTCATAGCGGAGCCTCTCGGTGAGCAGCCAATAGGGTCCGAAGGCAGCTCCAGGCCAGCACTCCGCACATATTTTGTTGGGTTTATTTTACGGGAACCCCAGTCAACATCAGCGAACTTTCTGGGGAATGTTGGGGGAGGGGGAGCCTTAGGAGACGGCTTGGTGCATGCAAACAACCTTCTTAGGACTACGCTTTTGATTTACAAGCCTCTCGAAGTGGCTGTGCCTCAAGTTCAGTACAACACGAGGCGTGTTAGATTGTTGGAAGCCATAAAACCATAAAGGTCGGGAGGACGCATGAGGATCTCTAAACTGAGGATTGAGAACTATCGGAATCTCGATGGAGTGTCGATTAGTTTTGACGAGGACGTGAGCTATATTGTCGGCGAGAACAACCTCGGCAAAACGAATGTGCTTGACTTGCTCAATACAATTTTCAATCAAGCGACGATTAGCGAAGAGGATTTCGCTGACATTGAAAAGCGCGCAGGGGCTCTAGTAACTTTAAAGTTGGACGAGGACGAGATCGGAATAACGGGGCTCGACATCGATCCTACGACCGGAAACACTATTACCATCTGCGCTTTTGCTGACGACCCGGATTCTCGAATTGAATTTAAGGCCGAAGGGAGCGGAGAAAGTATTCCACCCTCTCTGATGCGATCCGTTCACATGTTCAGGTACTCGACTGCATCCTTTAATAGGGGAGACCTGGCGTTTGATGGTACCCGAGGTGTCGGTAAAGTTCTCTCCAAAGGTATCGCTCTTTATCTAGATAAGGAGGGTAAAGAGGTCTCCGATTTTCTGGATGGGAGCGAGCTCGAAGGTCTGGTTGCAGATCTCGGCGAAATCGTCGGCGACGTCCCGATCCTGTCATCATATGGTGTGAGGCCTGGCGTCGATTCATCGGATGGCGGAACGCTTGGAAGTTTGGTTACCTTGCTTGACAAGAGGGGCGTTCATTTTAAAAAGGCAGGGGTAGGCTTGCAGTACCTCGCTATTGCCTCGCTCTCGATAATCGAGAGCATTATGCGTCTTTCGCCTAAACGCCTTCAAGAGAGCCTTTGCTCAGATGATGATGACAGACGCGTGCTGCATGCCGTTCTGGCTTATGACGAACCCGAAGCCCACCTTCACCCGTATATGCAGAGGCGTCTCTCGAAGAGCTTGCATAGGATTTGCGAAGGGAAGGATGATAGATTCAATGCTCTTCTAAAGGACTATTTCGGAATTGATTCAATCAAAGCTCAGCTGATCATGGTGACGCATTCGCCTAACATTCTGGCTCGCGGCTATAAGAACATTGTGCGATTCGGGCAGGGCGAAAATTCGCCGAAGGTCATATGCGGTAGGGATATTGACCTGTCCGACAAGGTTGAAAAGCATCTTATGCTGAACTTTGAGTCGATACGAGAGGCCTTTTTCGCGCGGTCGGTTTTGGCTTTTGAGGGGCAGACAGAGTCTGGAGCCATTCCGGTGTTCGCTCGCAACCTTGGGATGGATCTGGATGATTATGGAGTTGTGCCTATCAGGGCCGGCGGGAAAAAGAACGTTAAACCACTCTGTGAACTTCTGGGCAAGTTCGAGATTCCAAATTATTCAATTGTCGACAGAGATGAGGATGAGCTGCAAGAAACTTCTGAAGACCATATAACGACAACCGAACGGGATTTCGAAGGTGAGGTCGTTGACTCGTTCTTCGCTAGCGATAACCAGGGTGCGTTTATTGCGCTTCTTGAGTCGATTGATCCTTTTCAGAGGGCAACTTGCATCAAGGGGAATAGTAAAGCTTTGAAAAGCGCCTGTGCTGTCTACGGCGTTAACTTGCGGGACCCTGAATACGATTTCCGGGGATCGGAGTTTGACGGGTTATTCGCAGACACGCCCAAATCACGTGCGCTTATGTATGCATGGCTTTCATCGAACAAGGGCGTCGTGTCTGGCGTCGCCCTCGCGGAGGCTCTTGGTGCTAATGGCGTTCCCACATGTTACAAAAGTATTATTCGCAAGGCCGTGGGGCTCGAATGCTGATGAGTCAGACTGACCTGCGGGATAGTGTTAGAGCCGAGATTGAGGCGCGCTGTGGTGGGGATGCATCGCAGTGCTCCGCGATTTTCTCGCCATCAAAGAGGGTGTTCGTGGAGGCGCCGGCAGGCTACGGGAAGACCACGGTGATGACTGGGCGGGCTTGCTGGCTGCTGGCATCTGGCGAAGTCCATCCGCCAAAAAGGATTTTGGCCCTGACCTTTAGCGTTGCCGCCGCGCGGAGGATGCGTATGGATTTGGGCATCACTATGTCGGCACTTCCTGGTCCCGTGGCCAAGCGTTTTGAGGACAGCGTCATGGCGACCAACTTCCACGGCTTTGCTTGGGCTCTGCTACGCAGATACTGGAAATCGCTCTCGCTCCCAGTGAACGTTGGCGAGCTCTCTATGGTTGATGACAACAGCGCCGTTAGCGAGCTGGTTTCGCGAGGTGGCAGGCTGACCTGGGATGAAAAGAATGCCGTTGACGACTTCCTCCGCTTCATGAGAAACGGTCAGGAAATGGACTTGAGGCGTGTGATGTTTTCCTTTAATAGGATCATCAAGGAAAGGTTTGCATCGAACGGTCTCTTGCCATACTCCGCAATGATTTCCCTTGCAATTGAATTGCTCGCTCATTTTCCCAAGTTAAGGTCCTATCTGTCGGCAGCATATCCTGTCGTGCTTGTCGACGAGGCGCAGGACACGAACGCGTTGTGCTATGTCTTCCTAAGGGGTCTGATTTCTGATGAGTCGGGGATCTGCATGTTCGGCGACCCCATTCAGCGTGTTTATGGTTTTATTGGTGCAATGGAAGGCTTAAAGGCAAAGGCCACTACCGACCTGCGTCTAACGCCGTTGGAACTCGAGTATAACCATAGGTTTTCTGGGAGATCTATCGTCGGAGAGCTCGGTGCTGCGATTCGCTCCAACATGAAGGGCACCATTGCCGGCGGTACGCCCCGACTTCCCATATTTGTTGGCTCTACTCAGCAAGACGAAGCGACTGCCATCGTTTCCAAGGTTACGGCGCTCGCTCAAAGCAGTGGCGGGAGGATTGCGATTCTTGTTCGTAAGCGTGGTGCCCTTGCCGATCTCATTATGGAAGAGCTTGCTAAAGAAGGTATCTCTTACTTCAACGGACTCTTCTCGGATACAAGTCGGGGGTTCATCGAATTCAATGCGTTTGCTTTATCCAGGATTACCGATGCAGTGTCTGGAGAAAAGGGCGTCAGCCGGTCTGCTGCGGACAAAATAATCGACTCCATCTCTGATGAACTGCTGACTGGCTCCAAGAGGTTCGAGTATGGGCGGTCCTATGCCATGCTTCTAGGAGCGCTGCGGAAACACCTTAAAAATGACTGCGTCGCGATGGGACCTTCGGAGCGCTTCGACTATATCGTTAGTATCTTTTCCGAGGGCTCCCTGCGACGTTTCTCCGATTACCTTGATGTGGGCATCTCCATGATGACCGTTCACTCCGCTAAGGGGCTCGAGTGGGACACCGTTTTCATTCCGGGCGTTACGCGTTTCGATTGGCCTGGAGGGATTTGCTCTCGTTGCGAAAATGCTGGTATATGCTTACGTTCTGCGCGAGGTTGCCAGATTGCTGATGCGAAGAAAATGCCAGATGGGCTTATTGAGGAAATAGGCCTGCTGTACGTCGGCGTCACTCGCGCCCGCAAAGCGGTATACGTCTCCGCTTCGATGCAGCGCAGAACAAATTACGGGAACTATCAGGTTGCCTGCCCCTCTTGCCTAACGTCTCTTCCGGGCATTGAGCCTGTGAGCTGGACGGTCATGGACGGGGAGGGGTGATTGCCGGTGGGATGGAGCGTGTCTGCTTCTGACGCGAGGTCCGGTTGCGGCCCTTACTATGGTCTCATGGAGTGTGCCCAAGCTGCTCTTTGACTAGAACGGCTTGGGCACTGGCGTCTTGGTAGGATGCGGTGTTTGTTTAATTAGCCACTGTTGAATATTGCGAAGCAGCACCGTGGCATTGCGCCTAGGCACCGGGGCCGACATGAGTCCCGGCGCCTTCTTCTTGCTAACGTCCGGTTTCGCCCCGCTGCCGCATGTTGACTTCGCTCATTGTTGGTACGGGTCGTATTATGCACGTCTTTGTCCGTGACGGCTGTTTCTTCTAGGATGAAGTGGTCGAACGATCGGCTCTTATGCTAATGAGCTGAGGCTATTTAATAAAATCCTTCCTCCTGATCCGACCAAGGTGGCGGTCCAGTTCGTATATAGCGTCAATGTAAAGCTCGGCAGAATCGCGTATGTCTCGCATGTCGAGGCAGCATCTTTCAAAGTGCAGCTTGCCTTTTTGTTCTTTGGCGCTGCGGATATTGCGACATGTCATCAATGCGATGTCATTATCGCCCACGCAGTTGATTCTTGAAAATCCTTTTGGTGTGATGCGATAAATAACTGCCTTAGGAAAGGAATCAAGTAGGCTTTTCCCTCTTATGTCAATGCAGATTCTTCCTTCTGATCCAAAACCATAATCTTGATGTCTAGTTGAATTGAGGGGGTGGGCAATAACTGCCGAGCGAACAACTTGGAGATATTTGCTCGCGTCGTCGAGTTCACTTTGTTTAGAGAACTCAAAATCGTTTTCGATCTCTTTTCGAAGACAGTTCCCTTTAATTTGCCAGAAGCATCTTTTATCCAAGTAGCAAGTGCCACAAGATAAACGGTGTCCTTTGGGTTGGGCAAGAAGCCCCCGCCGATAGTGGAATTGAAATCTTGAATGCTGTATTTAGCCTTAAGGATGAGATCGGACATTAATTCATAATGATCGGAGTCCTTCCAGGGCCATTTCTTCCATATGCCGCCTCCGTGTTCACCTAAATCATCGGTGGTCTTTAGTTTTTCGATCGCTTGCATGTCACTCCTGTCTATTCGATTTGTTGCAGCGCTTCTTTTGTTGTCTTGATGTCAACATGGTGCCCATTAATGGCTATAATCTGCCAGCTATCCAAAGAATGAGTCCAAAGGTTGATTTGGAGGATTGGCGGCATAGGATTGACGGACCCGGAGTTCTCCCTTAAAGTAAGTCTTGTGATGAGGCCTTGCGACGGTACGTCCGGCTTGGTCCGTGGGAACCGCCGAAAGGCGGTTTTCGCGTTTAAGGGGCCCAAATGGATAAACCATTTAAATCTATTGATGAGCAGATTGCTATTCTTGAAAGCCGTGGACTCGAATGCGATAACAATACTCGTTTAGTTTTGGAACGCGAGGGATACTATCCGGTTATTAACGGCTACAAGGATTTGTTTCTCGACCAGCGTGGAGATTCTTGCCACGAGCTATTCGTAAAAGGTACGAAGTTTTCTGATATATATCGTTTATTCGAATTTGACCGTTCATTGCGTCTGCTCATGTTTGAATACTTTAACAAGGCGGAAGCAGTGCTTAAAACCGTCTGTTCTTATCGTTTCGCAATGGCCCATAAAGATAACCCGGAGGCATACCTGGATAGAAGATCCTACCGTGCCGATGCTGGTTATCGAAAAAAGATCGACATGCTTATTGGTGATTTCGAGAAGGTGCTGTGTAGGTCTCAAAAATGGAAAAGCGATTATAAAAGGGACTACATTCGGCATTATGAGAATAATCACGACAATACGCCGGTATGGATTCTTATGAATTATTTGATGCTTGGTCAGGCATTCAAGTTCTATGAGTTTCAGCCAGAAAGCATGAGAAATTCCATTGCCAAGTCGTTTTCTGATCTTTATTCCGAGACGCATGAAGTCGATAAGCGCATCAGCCCGCGTAGGCTAAGACTTGCATACGATCACATTAAAGATTTTCGAAATATCTGTGCGCATGACGAACGTCTATTCTGCGCCAGGGTGTCTCCGTCTCACGATGTCAATCTAGTAGGGGTTTTAAGCGATCTTGAGCTAGTGCTGACTGAGGATGACTATAAGATGTTACGATGAAATATACTGCTTGATGCACTTAAGTTGAGCGACGAGCTCAGCAACGATGCCAGCGCAAAGGTGCTTTTCGCTATGGGTGTTAACGATTTATCGAGTGTGTTTCCTAGGGAAATATTGGGGTCGTAATCGACGCGAGCGATGAATTTACTCTACAAGTTGGATGCGCATGAGATTGCGCAGAGCGGGCGGGACGTTGCCCATTGGTGGCGTCCCGCCCGCGCTTCGTTGGCTATACGTGATGCGGCAGCTCCAGCATGAGGCCGTCTCGCGCTTCTTCGAGACTCGCCTGGCCTGCCTATGCGTTTTGCTAGGCGGGCCTTCTTATGCCGCGGGTGTGGATAGCCTTACCATTGTGGGGCAGACCTTCGACGAGCCGGGTGTCTCGGGCCCCGGCTGGGTGGCGCGCACGTTATTGCTGCTGGCGACGGATCGGTCGATGATTGTCGCTTCTTTGGTGTGTACGCCTCCGATGGCCAGTTTGCCATGGACGCCTCCTGGGTGTACGCGACCGGCGCCATAGCCGATGTTGTCTGCGAGAGTGACTCACTTACGTCCGCGCAGTTTGTGACGCCGGCGGGCGGGGCCTTTGGTATCGCCTGCGTGATGGACGCCAGCGGGGCCGTAGCGCTGCGTGTGGTAATTGAACCCGCGGGCGCCCTGCCGCCGGCGGGGAAGACCCAGCCCGGTACCGATGAACCTGCCGGTGGCAATCCCGCGGGGGATACAAAGCCCGGAAGCGAAGGAAAGCATAGCGACGAGAACAAGCCCAGCGAAGATTCCGCCCCCACGCCTGATTCGTCGCCCAAGTCGGACGCCAGGCCCGCGTCCGCGTCCATCAAGACGCCTGCGACCAAGACCACCAAAAAGACCAAGCCCACAACAACGCAAGCCGCCGCGCTCCCTAAGACCGGCCACGGCGACTGGGCGGTTGCGTGCCTTGCCTTCGTCTTCCTAGGTATGTTATTGGTCACCATAAAAGTTCGGGCTCTTCGCTGGGGGCCTTATGTGCCAATGTAGTTTCTACTGCCTCTTTCCCGCATTTCTCTGAGTCAATAATGCAGATTGCTTGAACTCGGCTTGGGGCTTGCCATGTATTTGAATTTGGCTAAACTTAACCTATAAGTTAACCACATTTGGTTTTATCTGAGGCGGAGGGGGTGGCCTTTGGTTAGTGACTATGAACTTGTCGAATATGCTGATCCCGAGGGACGACCTTTTTGGGAACTAACCACCTCCCCTGAGAACTCTCAATTTCAGAAGATGATGTCTGATCCTAAAACGAAGTTTACCGCCCGTAAAATGATCAATCAGATTTCAAAAGTCTATGACTACGGGCTAAAGGATGTCAGTGGAACGTCAAAGCTTCGATGTATCGAGCCTAAGATTGGACTATACGAACTCAAGGGTTTTGATGGGGTTAATCGAGAAATGGTCTACGCGATTTGCCAAGGCGTGGACAAGATTGTTTTGCTTTTTTGGTTTAAGGGCCATCAAGGCTCGGGAAATATTTCCAAAGAAATTAAACGCGCAAAACAGTTGGCCCCGATAGCAAAGCAGCTTTTGGAGTCATAGCGTCGGCTTTTTTGCCCGCTTACGAAACGGAGACTTGTAATGGTTAAGGTCGATTTATCAGACTTTTACGCGGAAACGGAAACGAGCGAAACCCGTGCCTATGAGCACGCACTAGATATTGAGTTTATTGTTCATCGCGAGATGCAGCGCTCGGGCTTGAGTAAAAGTGAGCTGGCAAAGCGTATGGGCGTGAGTCTTCAGTCGCTTTCGAAATTGTTGAATTCTCAGCCCAACATGACGCTGAAAACAATCGCAAAGTTTGAGCTTGCGTTGGGTATCAAAATCATTCCTCAGGTCATTTCCAGTTATTCGAATGAGGCGCCGTTTTCTTCGTCTAATAACTCTGTCCGAGAACAATGGTCTTCATTTAACAGCGACTGCTCGGCGAAACGATTGAACTTTGAGATGATTCCGGGAGGTTTGGCTGCATGAGCAAGGATTTCATTGCGCCTATTCAGGTTGTTCATTTGTTTGTTGTCGACTCAACTTTTCATATCGAGAATGAGCCCTCCCAGAATATGGATTTAAAAGTTGACGTTAGCTATCAGGACGTCCATCTATTGAGGAACAAGGCGGGCGAGCGTGCAGACTTAAAGCTGTATGTGTGTGGCAGTCTGATTGATAGGGACGATGCAAAGGAAAAAATGCGCGCTGATGTGACGGTTGCTATTTCGGTGTCAACAAAAATGCCGTTCGACATTTCAGACGATGAAGCGCGCCGTTATCTTCTCTCTAATGCGATTTCCATGGCGTATGGTCACGCTAAGAGCTATCTGATGGTCGTTACTGGACTTTCGCCCATGGGGGCTTTGACGCTGCCGGCAATTCTTCCTTCGGAATTGGCAGCGGACAGCGATGCATCTTTCCAAAGTGAGTAAGTTGTTCTCGAGTTGGATTTTGCCTGCCGCTGTGTGCAAATGTAACGGGGTGCCGAATCGGTAGTCTGACTGATTCGGCATTTATATTTCGAAGTTTCTAGTTGAAGCCCGTGCTGCGACAGCTAAATTGACCGTGACGTCCCGTCTTGCGACACGCATGTAGCTCCGCACGGGTATCATGGTGAAAGCGATTTCAACGACAGGGGTGCTCGTGGTAAAGATGAAAGATGTGGCCGAGCTGGCGGGCGTTTCGAGCGCCGCCGTCTCGCGCTACCTCAATGGTGGGTATATCTCGGCGGACAAGGCCGAGCGCATTAAGCAGGCGATTGAGCTGACCGGATACGTGCGATCCAGCCAGGCTCGCGCGCTGCGAACCGGTTCCACCAAGCTCATCGGCGTCATCGTGCCTAAGATTAATTCCGAGTCGGTGAGCCGCATTACGGCGGGCATCGGGCAGGTGCTTGGCCGCCGCGGCTACCAGATGCTTCTTGCCAATACCGATAACGTCCCCGATCGCGAGCTCGAATACCTCGATTTATTCCAAAACCATCCGGTCGATGGCATTGTGCTGGTGGCAACTATGATTACCGGCGAGCATCGCCGGGCGATTGAGTCGTGCCGTGTGCCCATTGTGTTGATCGGCCAACATGTCGAGGGCGCGGCGTGCGTCTATCACGACGATTACGAGGCCGCTTTCGAGCTGGGTCAGGCACTCGCGAAGCGTGCTGAGGGCAAGATCGCCTACATCGGAGTTGCCGAGGAAGACCGTGCCGCCGGTTATGACCGTCGTCGTGGTTTTGAGGCCGGCTTGCGCGCCGCGGGCGTGGCACTTGATTCGAGCCTGATTTGCCAGGGGTCCTTTACGCTCGACTCGGGCTATCGCGCTGCACGCGAACTGCTCTCCGTCGATCCCGATGTTTCGCTTATCGCGTGCGCGACCGATACTATGGCGGCCGGCGCCCTGCGCGCTCTTGACGAGGTTCGCGGCATGGGCGAGGGTGTGCGTCGCGTGAGCGGTTTTGGCGACAACGCATTTTTGCGCGCGCTGACGGACGGCATTCCCACCGTGCATTACGGCTACCTGACCAGCGGCGTCGAGGCGACTAATATGTTGCTCAATACGCTCGATGGCGTGGAGGGGGAGAGCGGTTTAAAGACGCTCAAGCTCGGCCATCAGCTGATGAATGTCTAGGCTTACGTGATCTACCGCGCGCTCAACGTTTAGGCGTTCAGTCGCCTATCGGCGCTATACTGCAGCCGTTGCCCACGATGCGGGGAACACCCGCATCGTGGGTTTTTGTTTTGAAGGGACGGTACCGCATGGGCGTACAGCAGCTAGAAGAGGCCTGGGCTTTGAGGACCGGTGCGCGTGAGGCGCGGTTGCTTGCGGCCCCGCATGTGCCGGCAGCGCTGTCGCAGCTGGGGATTGTGCGTCCCGGTGACCGCTTGGTGGCCTTTGCGGACGACTTTGCCGATGCGTTTGCGTGCGGCTTTGATGGCTGCGATGTCGCGCTGGTGGGCTCGCCGTCCGCCGAGGCGTTTGCCGCTGCGTCCGAGGGCTTTGATGCTTCGTTTGATGCCGAGGGTCCGCACCTGTGGTGGTTTGTGAACTCCATCGGCGGGTTTGGTCTGCGTGTGCCCGATCTGCGCGCTCTGGGTCGGGCGGCGCGTGAGGCCCATGCGCTGCTGGTTGTAGACAACACCGTGGCGTCGGCTTTTGGCTGCGATTCGCTGCGGCTGGGTGCTGCGCTGTCGCTCGAGGCGCTCGATCGCGTGTGCGCCGGCAAGGCTCCGCGCAAGCTCGTTGCCGCTTCGGTGGCGCGTTCGCAGCTCAAGCGCCATCATGTGGATGCTGCTGCCGAGTGCGCGAATGCGTTGTTTGCGGGTTGCCGTGCTTTGTCACTCGACCTTTCTACCGAGGAGGCGGGTGTGCTGGAGCGGGGGCTGGACACGCTCGATGCCCGCATGCAGGAGCATTTCGACCGCGCCCGTGCGCTGGCCGAGTATCTGGCCGCCAACGAAATGGTGCGCAACGTGCGCTATCCCGGGCTGAGCTCGCATCCTGACCATGCTGTTGCAACGGGAATCCTGGAGCACGGATTTGGGCCAGCAGTTGAATTTGACCTTATTGAGCGTAGCGCGGGAGAGCTGTTCGATGCTTTGCCGGGGGAGTTTCGCACATCGCCCGCCGGCGGCGCAACGACGCGCCTCTCTGCTCCGCGAGGTAAGCAGGGGAGCACCATCCGCCTCTTCGCCGGCACCGACAACCCCCTGGTCGCGGCAGCCACCCTAGACAACGCCCTCCGCAAGTAGCTAATTTGGGACGGGGCTTTTTTAGCTACCCAATGTCATTTTTTGCTATGAGTCAAGAATGCTCTGGATGGTAGCTAAAAAAGGCCCCGTCCCAAATTGGCTACTCTTTGATGCTGGCGATGAGGGCGTCGGCTTTGGTGGCAATGACTTGGTTTATGTCGGCCTGCAGCTCCTCGTAGACCGCTATGGCGCGCTCGCCGGCAGGCGTGAGCGTGGATCCGCGGGCGCCGTCGCGCTCGATGAGTTTGCATCCCAGCTGCCCTTCGGCTTCGTTCACAATGCGCCAAGCCTTGGAATAGGCCATGCCCATGCTTTTGGCGGCGCGGTTGAGCGAGTGCTCGCGGGCAATACCCTGCAGCAACAAGACGCAGCCGTGACCAAACACGCCCGGCAGATCTTTGTCGCACGCTTGAATGACCAACTTTGCCGTCGTCTTGTACTCCATGTGCCTTACGTCTCCCCGCTAAAGCGTTTGCTGGGCAAACGCAAAGCGTGCGTCAAACCCTCGTGTGCTCTTCTTAAATCATGCATTGTAGCAGTCAAAGTGCGTTAAGATACTTCCCCAGTATTGGGCGCCCAAGGTTGGGCTGGGTCCTACGAGGCCTGCAGCCGACCGGTCGCATGGAAAAAGGAGAAACATGGCTACGTTCTTTCCCGGTGAGTCCCACACGTTTTCGGAGTATCTGCTGGTCCCTGGCTACTCGTCCTCGCAGTGCATCCCCAACAACGTCTCTCTCAAGACGCCGCTAACCCGCTTTAAGCGCGGTGAGAAGCCGGCAATCACCCTGAACATCCCCATGGTTTCCGCCATCATGCAATCCGTCTCGGGCGTCGACATGGGTGTCGCGCTCGCTACCGAGGGTGGCCTGTCCTTCATTTACGGTTCCCAGAGCGCCGAGTCCGAGGCCGCTATGGTCAAGGCCGTCAAGGATCACAAGGCCGGCTTCGTTCAGTCCGATTCCACGCTGACACCCGACATGACCATGGAGCAGGTCATCGAGCTCAAGGAGAAGACCGGCCACTCCACCATGCCGGTCACCGACGACGGCACTCCCAAGGGCAAGCTCCTGGGCATTGTCACCAGCCGTGACTATCGTCCCAGCCGCGATGACCACCAGAAGAAGGTCTCCGAGTTCATGACCCCGCGCGAGCAGCTCATCGTGGGCGACAAGAACATCAGCCTCAAGGTTGCCAACGACGTCATTTGGGACAACAAGCTCAACGCCCTGCCGATCGTCGACGACAACGATCACCTTATGGGCATCGTCTTCCGCAAGGACTACGACAGCCACAAGACCAACCCCAACGAGCTGCTCGATAACGACAAGCGCTATATGGTCGGCGCCGGTATCAACACCCGCGACTATGCCGAGCGCGTGCCGCTGCTCATCGAGGCTGGCGCCGATGTCCTGTGCATCGACTCCTCCGAGGGCTTCAGTGAGTGGCAGAAGCGCACCATCGAGTGGATTCGCGCCAACTACGGCGAGGACGTCAAGGTCGGTGCCGGTAACGTCGTCGACGCCGAGGGCTTCCGCTTCTTGGCCGACTGCGGTGCCGACTTCA
The DNA here is from genome assembly GCA_905214905.1 of uncultured bacterium. Taxonomy (GTDB): domain Bacteria; phylum Actinomycetota; class Coriobacteriia; order Coriobacteriales; family Coriobacteriaceae; genus Collinsella. The sequence continues at coordinate 22,895 of CAJMNK010000031.1, forward strand.
TCAAGGTCGGTATCGGCGGCGGTTCCATCTGCATCACTCGCGAGACCAAGGGTATCGGTCGTGGCCAGGCCACCGCGCTGATCGACGTCTGCCGCGCCCGTGACGAGTACTACGAGGAGACCGGTGTTTACGTGCCCGTGTGCTCCGACGGCGGCATCGTCTACGACTACCACATGACGCTCGCCCTTGCCATGGGCGCCGACTTTATGATGCTGGGCCGCTACTTCGCCCGCTTTGACGAGAGCCCGACCGAGCGCGTCAACGTCAACGGCCAGTACATGAAGGAGTACTGGGGCGAGGGTTCTGCGCGTGCCCGCAACTGGCAGCGCTACGACCTGGGCGGCGCCGCGAAGCTCAGCTTCGTCGAGGGCGTCGACTCCTACGTTCCCTATGCCGGTTCCCTCAAGGACGGCGTGGGCGGCACGCTCTACAAGGTCAAGTCCACGATGTGCAACTGCGGCGCCCTCTCGATCCCCGAGCTCCAAGAAAAGGCACGTCTGACCCTGGTGAGCTCCACCTCCATCGTCGAAGGCGGCGCCCACGACGTAGTCGTGAAAGACTCCCAGCAGTCTGTGTCTTATCGATAAGCGGCTTTCCCAAGCACCGCACCTTGGACCTCAAACCGTCGCTCGCGTACCAAAGTACGCGTCGCTCCTCTTTCGGCCCAAACTGCGGCACTTGGAAAACCCGTCAATGCTAGGACGGGTCACAAATAAAGGTTGAGTATCAACCACGTTATTTAGATAAAGCGA